>JALTNS010000467.1 GCA_027000565.1 Rhizobiaceae bacterium
CACGCGTTTGCCCAGTTCCAGCTGCTCGTCGCGGGTTTTGGCAAATCCGTATTCTCTGGTTTCTTTAATAGTGTTGCGGAACCCCAACAGCGCATCGGTTGGCATGGTGGCGTGATAGGCGTGGCCGCCGTTTTCATAGGCCTGCATGATCTGTAACCATTTTTTCAGATCGCAGGCAAAGCTTGACGATGTGGTTGTTTCGATCTTCTCCAACGCCCGTTCACCAAGCATCACAAGACCGGCTGATGGAGATGAACTCCAGCCTTTTTGTGGAGCACTGATCATCACATCGATACCGATGGACGGCATGTCCAGCCACATGGCGCCGGAAGCAATGCAGTCAAGCACGAACAACGCACCAACCTCACGGGCGGCCTCAGCAACGGATTTGAGATAGTCGTCCGGTAAAATGATGCCGGATGAGGTTTCCACATGCGGGGCAAATACAAGTTCGGGTTTTTCTGAGTGGATTTTTGCAACAACATCGTCAATCGCAGCCGGTGCAAACGGTGCTTGCGGTTCATCAGATATGCGATTTGCCATCATGACTGTTGTGTCGGCGGTGAGATTTCCGGCCTCGATGATCTGGGTCCAGCGAAACGAAAACCAGCCATTGCGAAGAACCAGACATTTTTTGTCTTGCGCAAACTGGCGGGCAACCGCTTCCATGGCATAGGTGCCGCCGCCGGGAATGATGGCTATTGCCGATGCGCCGTAAACTTCTTTAAGGGATGATGAAATATCATTCATGGCGCCTTGAAACTTCTGCGACATGTGATTGAGCGAACGGTCGGTGAATACCACCGAATATTCGAGAAGTCCGTCTGGATCAGTTTCGGGCAACAGGCTGGGCATATTATTCTCCGCATTTAGTCCGGGAGTGCTCTAGCGGGTTTGTTGTGCGCTCGCCACAACTAAATTGGCGCAGTAAAACTATTGGCCCATGTTAGCGGCCTATTTCCCCTGGCGGGCTTTTTCGAAGCGGCGCAAAAAATCCAGATCAAGCTGCATCATCTCACCCATCCAGATCGTGTGATCGGTGTGGTCCTTGTAAACATCACCGGTATTGGCATGGGTGAAAATTGTCAGGCCCTCGCGGTTTTTGGCAACCCAGTCGAGAACCGCGCCAAAATTATCCATGCCAACAGTTACCTGGCAACTGCCCGTTGGATGAGGACCAACCGGCTTGTCATGAAAATGGCCGACATCGACGGTGTATTTGTCTGAAAGCGCAGCTATAACCTTTTGTGCCGTAGCCTTGCTGTCCGCATCAAAATAAAAATGAACGTGATAGTCCTCTGCAACCGGCATGGCATGGCTCCAATAATTGTGACAGGTGCACTGATCGGTTGGTCAATGCAAATCGGAATTCAAACATGGGGCGTAATCTGCAATAATCAAGCCGTGGAGATGGTAATCCGGTTCACGAATTGATGAGCGCCCGTCAGTTGTATTGCCGGATCAATCCCACGAGCTTGCCCTGTACATTTACCCTGTCGGGGCCAAAAATCCGGGTTTCATAGGCTGGATTGGCCGCTTCCAGTGCCACTGTATTGCCCTTGCGGCGAAAGCGTTTCAAGGTCGCTTCCTCGTCGTCAACCAACGCCACGACAATGTCGCCTGGATCAGCAGATGGACCTTGTTTGATGATCACCGTATCGCCATCAAGAATACCGGCATCAATCATTGAATCCCCCTTGACCTCAAGCGCATAATGTTCACCACCGCCGAGCATGTCAGGCGAAACCGAAATGGTGTGGCTCTGGTTTTGAATGGCTGAAATCGGCGTGCCGGCAGCTATGCGGCCCATGACCGGGATGGTTGCATATCCCGGATCATCATCATTGGCCGACATTGCCGGTTTCGGTGAGGGGCTGGGTGCACGGCCGAGGCTGCCTTCAATAACGGAGGGAGAAAACTTGCGGGCACCTGCCGGGCTTGGTTGAAACGATTCAGGCAGTTTGATCACTTCCAGCGCCCTTGCGCGGTTGGGCAGGCGGCGGATAAACCCGCGCTCTTCAAGCGCGGTGATTAACCGGTGAATGCCGGATTTGGATTTGAGATCAAGGGCGTCTTTCATTTCGTCGAACGAAGGCGGAATGCCGGCCTCGGTCAAACGTTGCTGAATAAACATCAACAGTTCATATTGCTTGCGGGTCAACATATTGCTGCGGTCCTTAACCGATCTGTTCAGCAACCATGCAAAAAGCTTGCATTTATCGCGCCGAATCATGAAAACAAAACACGAACATACACTATATGTTCCAGTTGTGTTCTGCAAGTGTTTAAAATTTGATGAATTTGTCAACGGAATTGTCTCAGAAAATTACTTGATTATTGGTGTAAAGATGTTCATCGTCATCTGGTTCCAAGGGGTGCGCCGTGAATTCGGGGCTGAGATGGCATTGCCGGACCCTTGATCGTTTAACGATCGGGAACCTGATCCGGGTCATGCCGGCGAAGGGACAGGACCATGCGCTTTTCGGTCGTTTCCGGATGTGTGCAATCTGATCCAACGCTTGAATTTATGCTCCCGATACAGGTTTCCGACTTGCCGGATTACGCTGTGTTGAAACCTGACCCGTATATCGAACAAATACCGCACGGTGATGCGCAAAAAGGCGGTTCGGGTTTTGCTGTTGGCCTTGTACGGGGGTTTGCAATATTCGCATTTTTGATCACCTTTTGGTGGCTGGCGGTTTTTTGGTTTTCACCGCCTGCGTTCATTTTGCCCGGGCCGGAGCGGGTGTTTAATGCGCTTTATTCGCAGTTTGACTATCTGGCGAGACACGGCAGCATCACGCTTTTGGAGATTATTCTCGGGCTTGTTGCCGGAACCGTTCTGGGCATTTTGACTGCGTTGCTGGCGGTGTCCTCGCCGCTGGCCGGGCGGGCCATACTGCCGGTGATTGCCACCAGTCAGGCGCTGCCGGTTTTTGCCATTGCGCCGTTGCTCGTCATCTGGTTCGGGCTCGGGCTTGGCTCCAAAATCGCCATGGCAACGCTGATCATCTATTTTCCGGTTACTTCATCGCTGATCGACGGGCTGGAGCGGACCGAACGCGGGCTGGTTGACCTTGGCCGTCTTTATGGTGCCAGCCGGGCCCAGACCCTGTTTCTTATTCGCTTTCCCGCCGCCATGCCGTCTTTGGCTTCGGGCCTCAAGGTCGCTGCCACCATTGCGCCGATCGGTGCCATTGTCGGCGAATGGGTGGGGTCTTCCGCAGGCCTTGGTTTTATCATTCTGCAATCCAATGCCCGCATGCAAACCGATACGGTTTTTGCCGCCCTTGTGGTGCTGGCGATTATCGCCATATCCATTCGATCGTGCGTGAGCTTTCTCGCCGATTATTTCATCCACTGGGCCCCGCGCACCAATCAGACACGTTAAAAACAGGAGAAATTCATGCGTTTCCTCGCCTCTATTCTAATTATCGCCAGCCTTTGGGCCGGACCGGCATTGGCCAATTCCGGCGAAAAGCTCACGGTCTATCTCGACTGGTTTGTCAATCCCGACCACGCGCCGCTGGTAATTGCCAAGGAAAAAGGATTTTTTGCCCAAAAGGGGCTTGATGTGACCCTGGTGCCACCGGCAGATCCGAGCGCTCCGCCAAGGCTGATTGCCGCCGGACAGGGCGACATTGCGATTTCCTATCAGCCGCAATTGCATGTGCAGGTGGCCGAAGGCCTGCCGCTGGTGCGTATTGGCACGATTGCCGAAACCCCGCTTAATGCGCTTGTTTCGCTAAAGGATGGCCCGGTGCAATCGATCGCTGATCTGAAAGGCAAAAAGGTCGGATTTTCGGTTGGTGGCTTCGAAGATGCAGTGCTTGCGGCGATGATGAAAACCGCCGGTCTGAGCCTGAAAGATGTGGAACTGATCAACATCAATTTTGCCCTTTCAGCATCGCTTATTTCCGGTAATGTCGATGCGGTGATCGGCGCATTTCGCAATTTCGAACTTAACCAGCTGGATATTGAAGGCCGCCCGGGTATTGCCTTTTATCCGGAGGAAAACGGCGTTCCAGCCTATGACGAGTTGATTTTCATCGTCAAAAAAGATCGGCTTGACGATGCCCGCTGGCGACCGTTCGTGGAGGCGGTCGAACAGGCAACCCTGTGGCTGACCAATCACCCGGATGAGGCCTTGAAAATTTTTCTGAAAGCCTATCCTGACCTTGATAACGAGCTTAACCGCCGCGCCTGGGTGGATACATTGCCGCGTTTTGCCAAGCGCCCGGCGGCTCTTGATACGGGCCGCTACAAACGTTTTGCCAAGTTCATGAAAGAGGCTGGCCTTATCAAAGAGGTGCTGCCGGTCAGTGATTATGCGGTGGAACTGAAATAGGGGGATTGCAGGCCGGTTCGGTAATTGTATGATCCGCTATGCCGGAATTGCCACTAAATCAGCCCTTGGAAATCAACCACCGCGACATTATTCGCCAACTCGACGATGAGCAGCGAAAGCGATTGCGCCAAACCTCAGACCGTGCGGGCTTGGCCCATCTTGCCGGTCATCTCGGGCTGATTATTGCCGGTGGCGCTTATATAGCGGCGGCCTTGCCGTTTTGGCCGCTGATGTTGTTGCCGCAGGGAATTTTCCTGATATTCCTGTTTACGCTGCTGCATGAAACCACCCACGACACGCCATTCAAATCCCGCTGGCTCAACCGAATTGCAGGTATCGTCGCTGGATTTATTGTGCTGTTGCCGCCCACCTGGTTCAGATATTTTCATCTGGCCCATCATCGTCATACCCACGATCCGGACAATGACCCGGAGTTGACCACCCGAAAACCCGAAACCTGGATGCAATATCTGATCTATTTGTCAGGCGTGCCGACATGGTTTTCTGAAAGCAAAAAACTGGTCACACTGGCCGGTTGGGGGGCGGTAGAAGATTTTGTCCCGGCAGGGGCGGTTGCAAAAGTTCGACTGGAAGCGCGGTTGTTTGTTGTCGCATATGGTGCGTTCTTTATCGCCAGCATGGCAGCGGGAAATCCGATTTTGTTTTGGATTTGGGTTTTGCCAATTTTGCTTGGGCAACCGTTTTTGCGTGCATACCTTCTGGCTGAACACGGGCTTTGTCCGCATGTGGCCAATATGCTGGACAATACCCGCACCACCTATACCACGCGGCTGGTGCGGTTCATCGCCTGGAACATGCCCTATCATATCGAACACCACACCTATCCGGTGGTGCCGTTTCATAAACTGCCTGAATTTCATCACATCATGCGGGAACATCTGCGCCAGACCGAAAACGGCTATTCAGCGTTTCATGCAAAATATGTCGGGAAGTTTTGAGGCTTCAATCAAAACAGTGAAAAATACTCCCGCTGTTCCCATTCAGAAACGGTGCCGAGATAGCGCTGCCATTCGGCCCGTTTGATATGGCAAAGGTAGTCAACAAATGCACCGCTGATGGCTTTTCGATAAAACGGGCTGTTTTCAAATGCTTCCAAGGCAGTGTGCAGATTATCGGGCAGCTTTGGCGCATCGCTGTCATAGGGAATATCAACCGGCTCGGGCGGGGTGAGGTTGTTTTCTATCCCGTCAAGGCCGCATAACACCTGCGAAGCAAGATAAAGGTAGGGATTGGCCGCCGGTTCGCCGATACGGTTTTCCACCCGTGACGCATTATCACCGGCATTGGCCAGCAATCGCAACATCGCACCACGGTTGTCACTGCCCCATTGAATGCGGTCGGGCGCCATGGCGAAGGGCTGATAACGCTTATAGCCATTAATGGTCGGTGTGGTCAGCAGACAGCTTGCCTTCGCATGGGCCAGGATGCCGGCAATCCAGTTGGCGGCAAGCGGTGAGAGGTCTTCGCCATCTTGCGGGGTAAACAGGTTTTTGCCGGTTTGTTTGTCGGTAATCGACTGGTGCAGGTGCCAGCCATTGCCCATCGAGTTCTTGAACGAAGGGCGGCTCATGAAGGTCGCGTGAAGGCCGGCCCGGTCACACACCTGCTTGACCATATTGCGGAACAGAACCATCAAATCAGCGGTTGCCAACCCGGCGGAAGGCTCAAACACAAACTCCACCTGGCTCGGGCCAAATTCGGCCTCCATCGAGCGCAGGGGCAATTCAAGTTCGGCTGCGTTTTGCCGTAACAATTCAAGAATATCATAGAGCTGGTCAATGCGGTTTTCGGTGAGATATTGATAGCCATGGGTAATCAGGCTGGTTTTTGGCGGATCTTCCGGGCGATTGGAATTTTTGTGGGCAAGGCGCGCGTCCTCGACGTTCAGGATATAGAACTCGACCTCCAGCCCGGAGACAAATTCCATATTCTTTGCACCCAGCCGCTCAAGCGCGTGGCGCAGGATATGACGGGTTGAAAACTCCACCGGCTGGCCACTGGTGTAACAGATATCGCTGATCATCCAGCCGGTTGTTGGCGCCCAGGGCAAGGTTTTGAAAGTCGCGGGGTCCGGCCACATGACGATGTCGGAAGCGCCGGTCATGATGCCTTTGCCAAATCCGGCATTACCGGTCCACACCGGAAAAACCGTCGTGTGCGAGGTATCTTTCAACAACAGGGTCGAGGTTATCGAAACACCATTTTTGAAGGCGGATTTGAGCGCCGATGCCAGCAGGGTTTTGCCGCGGGTGATACCATGCTGGTCGACAAAGGTGATGCGTATGGTCTCAAGGCCCCTGTCGCTGACTGCCTTGAGAACTTCTTCTATTTTCGCTCGCGCGGCATCGTCATAGGGTGATGATGCAGAGTTGTTGTTATTATTGGCGCTCATGGTTGTTTGGGTCCTGGATCACAGTCGGCCTTTATTTTGCCGTCTGCCATAGAATAGAAATCAACAACCGGCGAATGCAAGCAAAATCCCAACCAGCGAGATCAGCGACAGCGCACCATTTATTGTGCGACCGCGTTTTGTATAGGCGGTCCTGCCATCTTTGTCAGATTCGATGTCGGTTGCTGAATCATTATCTGATTTGCGGGCGAATTTTGAATCGGAATTGAAATAAAGATTAAGCAGGAAAACGATCACGGCAATTATGATAATCGGGGTCGACAGGCTGTAATTTATGCATAATGTCGTGGACCAGTTGGCCATGGGTGATTTACTCCGCTAAATTCACCTTTCATTGATGCCTTTGCGGAGTGATGTCAAATCGGGAGTGAGCCGGATCTGCCGGGTTCCACATGGGATTTTTAGACTGTTTCACGTTTATACGGAAACAGTCAGGCCGCAAGGGCGGCCCGGCGCCTGTGCGCCGCCCCCGCGGAGGCCGTGCGCAGCACGAATGGCCGTGAGCGAATTAAGTCGAGAGTGATTCCATCAAATGATGAAGCGCTTGTCTTATGATTTTGTCGGTTGATTTGCTATGAATTGACCGCCCCTCGGGGGGAGGTGGGAACATGGTCGGGTGATCTGTCTTTGACAGGCAGGGTATTATCCCGTCACTTTACAGCCGCAGCTGCCCGGAATTTCAGCGTATCCGGGGCCAGACAAATCTTGTCGGAGCAGGCCTGAATGGTCAGTTCAAAATCACTGGTCGCACTGCCGCTTGTGGTTGCGGTGATTTCAATCTCCTGATCCAGCAGAGCAAGCGGATTTGGTGAAAAACCAAGGCGCATGATCTTGGGTTTCGGATAATTGACATGGGCCGAAAGATCGCCCTCCTGTGAGCCGACTTTGAGCGAGGTCGGCACCAGATAATCTTCCAATGGCTTGTTGGCATTGACGTGCCAGCCCTCGGCCACTTTCAGCCGCACGGTGGCTGTGCGGCCGTCGCTGCTTCTGACCAGCTGGGCTTGCACATTGCCGCCGCCGCCATATTGCACCGGGCCGGTGGCACCACGCAAATAGCGATCTGTTGCCAGCAAAATGGACGCGCCAGCTGCCGGGTCAGCTGCCGCAAATCCAGACAGGGCGGCAATCAGTTTTTCGCTGCGGCGCAATATATCCGGGCTGCCAAGGCGTTTTGAAAGCGCAACCACCAGATCAAGCGCCGCCCCATTGTTGGATGCCAGATCGCCATCCTGGCGCGATTTTGCCCGGCCATAACCGCTGGCGGTGCGTGAAGAATAATAATCGCCAATCTCGCTATCGGCAAAACCTTCTTCCATGGTGGTAAACAGGGCATTGGCCCGGTCGAGCCACATTTGATCAGCGGTCAAATCATAGAGCGCCACATAGGAGCGAGCGAGATAGGCATAATCGACCAGTTCGCCATCAATGGCCGCATTGCCGTTGAAATAGTTTCGATAAAGAGTTCTGTCGCCTGATCGCATATTGTCCCAGATGAACCGACCGGCATTGAGTGCCGCTGTGGCGTAACGGTCATCTTCCAAAATCAGGGCCGCACGGACAAAGGCTGAAATCATCATGCCGTTCCAGCTGACGACAATTTTTTCATCGCGCCGGGGTTTGGGGCGGTTTTGACGGGCCTTGGCCAGACGGGCAATGATATCTTCGGCCCGCGGGTCTTTTTGATAGCCGATCATGTCGCGGTTTAATATTACCTTGTCGACAAGTTCGCCATCCGGCACCCGCTCAAACACTTCAATGGCATAGGCGGCATCATCAGCACCAAGGGCAGCGGTCAGCTGTTCGTCGTCCCAGATGTAGTATTCGCCTTCTCTGCCCTCGGGGCCGGCATCGCGGGTGGCGTAAAATCCGCCATTGGGCGAGGTCAGGTCGTCGAGCACATAGTCAGCGATGTCTCTCGCCATTCTGGCATATTCGGGTTTACCGGTGATGCGCCAGGCTTCGCTGAATGTTTCTGCCATCAATGCCTGATCGTAGAGCATTTTCTCAAAATGCGGGATGCGCCAGGCGGGATCAACCGTATAACGGTGCAGGCCGCCTTCAATCTGGTCGTGAATACCGCCGGAAATGATCGATTGCAGGGTCAGTTCAACCGCCGCCAGCGCTTCCTGATTATTGTCGCGTTCAGCCTGTTGCAATAAAAACATCAGGATCGACTGATTGTAAAATTTCGGCGCGCCACCAAAACCGCCGACAAATTCATCATATTCGCCGGCCAATGCGGTGGCCGATGTGGCCATTACCTTGGCATCAAGCTCGCGCGATTCGATACGCCGGGTCAAATAGGCCTGCAACTTGTCCGCCAGTTTTTTAGCTTCAGCTGAAACACCGCCGCTATCAGAGTTCCAGCTTTCGATTATCACTTTCAGAATGTTGCGAAACGCGTCCGGTGAATTGTACCCAGTGCCGTAAAACGGCTTTTTGTCGACAGTCATGAAGACTGTATTGGGCCAGCCACCGCGCTTGGTCAAAACCTCGGTCACCAGCATGTAGGTTTCATCAAGCACCGGACGGCGCTCGCGGTCGACCATCACCGGAATGAAGTTTTCATTGATCGATTTGGCGATGTCAGGCACCTTGAAATGGGTTTTCTGCATCACATGGCACCAGTAACAGGCCGTATAACCGAAGGATACCATGAGCGGCCTGTTGAGTTTGCGGGCCAGCGCAAATGTTTCTTCGTTCCAGGCATACCATTGCACCAGATCATCGGCATGGATGTTGAGATAGGGGGAATCGGCATTGAGCATACGCGGATTGCCCTTGCGCACCTCGCTGTTGCCGGTTTCCTGCGCGCCGGAGAGCGGTACCAGTGATATTTGCAAAACAACAGCGA
>JALTNS010000468.1 GCA_027000565.1 Rhizobiaceae bacterium
AACCCGGGGCGTCAAACTCCACGGGTTTTACTGAATATCAACGCCGGAATGCCGGAATCCTCGCGGCCGCAATTATCCACAGCACCGCTGTTTTTATATTCATGTTTTTCATAAAACCGGATAGCCCTGGTGTTCTTTTCCTCGACTTCAAGGAAAAAATGTTTGGCATCAAAGAATGAATCCTCAATCTCCTTTAACAACAATTCACCAACCCCCTGCCCGTGAAACTCTGGCAAAACATAAAGCTGATGCAGTTTAACCAGCCCGGGTTCTTCTTCACGCCCATAGGCCATGCCGACAATTTTGTCGCCATTGTCAGCCACCAGACATTCGCAATTAAGCATCCGGACCTGCATCGCCAGCGCACTGGGGTTGTGCCATTCGGCGGTGATTTGTTTCACCCTTTCTGCGCCATAGATATCGTCATAAGTGGCGTGCCAGGTCTTGCCCAGCAACGCACTGATGGCATCAATGTCCTTGCTGCCGAATGTTCTTACCCACATAATATCTAAAGCCCGATTTTTTTGCGCAAAAGTTCATTGACTGCTTTGGGATTGGCTTTGCCGCCGGTAGATTTCATAACCTGCCCGACAAACCAGCCAATCATGCTTGGTTTGTCGAGAACTTTGGCAACCTGATCGGGGTTGGCGGCAATAACCGCGTCCACTGCAGCTTCGATCGCGCCGCTATCGGTAACCTGAGCCATGCCGCGCGCTTCAACAATCTCGCGTGGATCACCGCCCTCATTCCAGACAATTTCAAACAAATCCTTGGCGATTTTACCGGAAATCGTATCATCCTTGATCAAATCCACGATTGTGCCGAGCTGATCGGCAGAAACAGGCGTTTGATCGATGGATTTACCCGCCTTGTTGAGCGCGCCCAGCAGGTCGTTGATCACCCAGTTTGCCGCCTGTTTGCCGTTGCGACCCTCAGCCACTTTTTCAAAAAAGTCAGCCACGGCTTTGTCAGCCACCAGAATGGATGCGTCATAAGCGGACAGTCCCATTTCTGAAATCAGTCGGGCGCGTTTGTCGTCCGGCAGTTCGGGCAAATCTTTTTTCAGTGCTTCGACATAGGCATCATCAAATTCCAGAGGCAACAGGTCCGGATCAGGAAAATAGCGATAGTCGTGCGCCTCTTCTTTTGAACGCATTGAGCGGGTTTCACCCTTCAGCGGGTCGTAAAGCCGGGTCTGCTGCTCGATCTTGCCACCATCTTCGAGAATGGCGATCTGGCGACGGGCTTCGGCTTCAATCGCCTGACCGACAAAACGGATGGAGTTGACGTTTTTGATTTCGCACCGGGTGCCAAATTCGCCGCCCGGTTTGCGCACCGAGACATTGACATCAGCGCGCAGTGAGCCTTGCTCCATATTGCCATCACAGGTGCCGAGATAACGTAAAATGGTGCGCAGTTTGGTGACATAGGCCTTGGCTTCTTCCGACGAACGAAGATCGGGTTTGGAAACAATTTCCATCAGCGCCACACCGGAACGGTTGAGGTCAACAAAACTCATGGTCGGGTGCTGGTCATGCAGGCTTTTTCCGGCATCCTGTTCCAGATGAAGCCGCTCAACGCCGATTTCAACTTCCTCGTAATTGCCTTTTTTATCAGGGCCAACGCGGACGATTATCGTACCTTCACCGACAATCGGCTGCTTGAACTGCGAAATCTGGTAGCCCTGTGGCAGATCAGGATAAAAGTAGTTTTTCCGGTCAAACACCGACTTGTTGTTGATTTGGGCTTTCAGCCCAAGGCCGGTTCGCACCGCCTGCGCCACGCATTCCTCGTTGATCACCGGCAACATGCCGGGCATCGCCGCATCGACCAGCGATACATTGGAATTCTGCTCGCGCCCGAATTCGGTCGAAGCGCCTGAAAACAGCTTCGACTGGCTCGAAACCTGGGCATGGACCTCAAGGCCAATGACCATTTCCCAGTCGTGATCATCACCGGGAATGAAGTTTTTTGGGTCGGGGGTGCGGGTGTCGATGAGTTCGGGAGTGGTCATGGGAGAGTTCTTGCTGTTGCCGTTATGAATTTGATCGTTTGCACCAAATTTGAGTTTATTGCAAGAATACGGGACAGGGATTTACTTCGCAGATATCAAATTGCCACCGCTGCATGTTTTCGCTTAAACTGATTGCCGTCCCAAAGGGGTGTTTTTTGTTTTCCGTTGGGCCATCCGGCCAGTGTTATTTGTTGTTTGATTACTCAAATCTTGCGCTTCGCTTCGCTCAACGTGCGATTTGAGCTGCGCTCTACGCCTGCCCTCGGGCTTGTCCCGACGGGTGCGCTCGCATTTTTAGTCGTTCGCTCAACCCTCCGTGGCAGGGCAAGATTTGGCGCAAGCCAAATTACCAGCCCGTGAACGGTCGTTGGGCCGGATGGCCCAACGGAAAACAAGAAAACACCTGCCACGGTGGGAAGGCATGCGCCATCGT
>JALTNS010000469.1:0-2038 GCA_027000565.1 Rhizobiaceae bacterium
CAAGCACCTCGTAGGCTGTTTGTTCAGCCTGGGCGAGAGATTCCTGATGGCGTCCATAGCAAGCCCCCAGCATGACGTTTTCCAGCACACTGAGCTCGTTCAGTGGCTTGACGATTTGGTGGGTGCGGGCCATGCCGCGCCGGGCCAGTTCGTAGGTTTTTATGCCGGTTACGTCTTCTTCCAGAAAGATCACCCGCCCTTCTGTCGGTTGATATACGCCATTAATCACGTTGAACAAAGTGGTTTTTCCCGCCCCATTTGGCCCGATGAGTCCAAGAATTTGGCCTTCTGGCAAATCGAAAGTTACCTGTTGCAGGGCTTGCAGGCCGCCGAAAACTTTGGAAACACCCTGTACTTGCAAAATCATGGCAGCACCTTCCTGAGTTTGGGATAGCGGTCATGCAGCCAGCCAACCAGCCCGCGGGGGATAAAGAGCACGATTAGCAATAGGATAATCCCCGATACTGCCAGCTGAATATTCTTGAAGATCGGTTGGATGAGCAATGCGCCGCGCAACCCTTGATATAGACCCGCACCCAGCAAGGGGCCTAGCACGGTTCCCTGCCCGCCAAGCATGATCATCACAATTCCTTCAATGGATGAATGCAACGGGAAGGCGTTGGCCGGTTCGATGAAGCCATTTTTGAAAAAGAACAGGACGCCAACCATACCGGGAATGATGGCAGATAGAATGTAGGCTGTGGTTTTCGCACGGGGTGTGACCACGCCGACCACTTCTGCCGCATCCTCGTCCTCGCGGATAGCCAGCAAGCCCAAGCCGAAACGGGATTTTTTGACGAGAAAACTGAGGATCACGGCCGCTGCCGCCAGTCCTGCCATTACCCAAAAAGTCATCTGGAAAACCTGGGCCGGGCCGCCGTAGTCTTTGTATACCCGAAAATTCAGCGTCATGCCAACCGGCCCGCCAAAGGGGACGAAATTGTTGATGAAGGCGCGCACGGCCTCGTTGACGCCGATCGTGGCCAGCGCGAAGTAGGCGCCACGCAATGGCAAAATGGCACCACCAAGCGCCCAAGCTAATAAGGCTGCCGCCAGGCCGCCCGCCAGCATCGCCATCCAAATGGACACACCCTGGGCGCTGACCAGGTAGAAGCCGACATAACCGCCCAGGCCGAAGAATACAATGTGACCAAAGCTGACATATCCAGTATATCCGAGCAGGATGTTCAGGCTGGCTGCCAGGGCGATTGCACGCAAAATGACGAAAGCAGTTTCACGGTCTGTGGCTTTGCCGCTAAGCAAGGGCCAGGCGACAATCGCTCCTAGGAGCAAAAGGCTGATGATCAAACCGATGTATTTTTGCAGTGTTTTCATGACTTCGCTCCCAAAATTCCGTTAGGCAGCAGTCGCAGGATGATCACAAACAGGGTAAATTCGATCACCGGCACCCAAGTGGTGGGCATGAAAACCGGAATGACTCCCTCTATCAACCCCAGAATCAGACCGCCGAGCAGCGCGCCGATTGGATTTCCAAGGCCTCCCAGCACCCCGATGACGAAGCTTTTCAACTCATAAGTCCCGCCGGCGAGGATAGTGAATGGCAAAAACGTGGCGATCAATCCGCCGGAAGTCATCGCCAGCATCACTCCAATTCCAAAACTCAATGCGAGGATACGGTTCGCCGGAATACCAACGACCAGCGCAGCAGCGCGGTTGTTAGACACTGCCCGGATGTATTTTCCGGTGCGCGACTTTTGCAGAAAGAGATACAAACCGCCTGCGATGAGCATTGCGATGAGAGATGCTACAATGCGCGTGCCCGGCAGCGTGATAGGGCCTAATGTGACGTTCCCCAAAGTAAATTCAAGATTACGAGGCGATGTGGTGAAAACAGCTGTGCCGATGCCGATCATGATCATATTGACGGCGAAGGTGGCCAGCAAGGTGGAAAGGTGGGGCGCGTCCAACACCCTTTGTACCGCGATCAGGTAAATAATGGCGCCCAACACCAGACCAATCAGCGCCGCGGCGACGATCCCAACGTAGGGAGGGAGCCCGAAAGCATTGAAGAGAAGAT
>JALTNS010000469.1:2048-2441 GCA_027000565.1 Rhizobiaceae bacterium
AACATTCCCAAAGCGATGGATGGGCCATGGGAAAGGTTGATCACGTTCATCACACCCCAGATCAACGTCAACCCCATGGCTGCCAGCCCATAGACAAAACCAAGCATCAACCCGTCGGCCAGCGATGCGATCAATTGATTGCCCATAATAGCTCCTTTTGCCAGTCTGCCCCGCGTTCGCGGGGCAGACTGGATTGTGGCAAGATGGGGTTAGTGAAGTGGATATATTACGGGAGCGGTGGCACCATTGGTCGGCCAAACGACCTGCTTGGTCAGATTGCCGTCGGCATCTCGTTGCCACTGAATATAGACCATGGAATGCCCGATTTGCAACCCATGGGATTCGGGGGTGGTGTCGAATTGGATATCGCCAAAGAAGATAGTGACGTTCATG
>JALTNS010000470.1:0-1724 GCA_027000565.1 Rhizobiaceae bacterium
TGAGGGCTGAATCATGGGCATAACCCTTGCCGACATGGGCGCGCTTGATGGCAAGACCATCGAATTTTTCAGGAGCATTCACAGGTCCATCACCTCCACGGTTTCACCACCAAGATCGCGGACAAATCGCTCACATAGATTAGCTGCAACCTTTGAGCGGTATTTTGCAGTGCCGCGCCAGTCATCCAACGGGCTGAAATGAGCATCAACGGCCAAGGCGGTTTTTGCCGCCATTTCAATGGTCAATTGTTCGCCGTTCAGTGCGTTTTCTGCGCCGGGGCAACGCTGGCTGGTGGCGGCCATGCCGCCAAAAGCGACTATTGCATCTTTGATGATGCCGTCCTCAACCACTACCGAAAACGCGCCGCACACGGTCGAGATATCCTGATCATAACGTTTGGAAATCTTGTAAACCCGAAACTGCTGGTTCTTTTGTGGTTTTGGCAGTTTGATTTTTGAAATCACCTCGTCCGGACGCATGACTGTCGCACGATAGCCCGTAAAAAACTCCTCCAGCAGCACTTCCCGCTCTCCTTCAATACTGGAAAGCACGAGACTTGCACCAAGGGCAATCAGAGCCGGCGGGCCATCGCCAATCGGGCTGGCATTGCCGATATTGCCGGCAATTGTGCCCATCGAGCGCACCTGGGTTGAGCCAAAACGACGAACAAGTGTTGCAAAGGAGGGGTACAAAGCCCGCAACCACGGCAGCGCCTGTTCCCAGGTCACCGCACCGCCAAAATTCACATGATTGTCATGCTCCTCAATGGCCAGCATTTCTTTCACCGAACCGGTGAGGATTGCCATAGGCCAGCGGGATTTTGCCTGTGCCACATCGAGGCAAAGGTCGGTGCCACCGGCGAGCAATGGAACCGCTTGATTCTCGCTTTTCAATTCGCACAATTCAGCGATTGACCCGGGCCTGAAAAATATTGACCCTTCATTGCCAACCGCAATGGCCGTATCCTTTGCATCAATGGAATTTGAAGCTAACACCTGCAACCGGTCCACACCATTGGATGCGGCCTTGGTCGCTGCCTCAAAAATCGGCCTGTAACCGGTACAACGGCAAAGATTGCCAGCCAGTGCGTCGTGAATTTCTTCCTCGTTTGGATCGCCGTTCCGGTTCAAAAGCCCACAAAGCGACATGACAATGCCCGGTGTGCAAAATCCGCACTGGGAGGAACCGTTTTCCGCCATGATTGCCTGTACCGGATGAGGTTCGCGGTCGTTATCCGTCAGCCCTTCAACGGTAATCAGTGATGCCCCTTCAATTTGCCCCATCAACATGATGCAGCTGTTGGCTGCGAGAAATTCGGGATCACCATCGCCGGGCCTGGCAACCAATATCGAACAGGCACCGCAATCACCCTCGGCGCACCCCTCTTTGGTGCCGCGGGTTTGCGGGTTTTCACGCAGCCATTCCAGCACGGTCATGTCGGCCCGCACATTGGCCTCGATCACAGTACCGTTAATTTGAAACTTGACTGGATTCAATGTTCTCCACCTTTATGAAATTCCCGGAGATTGGCGGGAAAACCCGATCTCTCTCGTTATTGCCAGCAGATTGCACTCAAAATAGTGATTTGGCACGAAAAAAATTAAACCAGTATGGGTTAATTTTATCAATCGATCAAAAACAAACCCTGAAATCCATGCCCCGCAATAGCATCAAGAAGCAAATGGCTTGCGGCTCCGCCAAAATTATTATATTCGTATAATGG
>JALTNS010000470.1:1734-9610 GCA_027000565.1 Rhizobiaceae bacterium
TGGAATATTTGGAGAGAGATTCGTGAAAATCTGCTGTGATGCCTGCAAGCAGGAAGCAACGCTTGACATGCCCAAAAACGGGCCGGTTGCGGTAAAGGATACGCTGCCGCGCCGCTGGCGTCCCCGGCGGATTGACGGGCAGGTCTACATCCTTTGCGATATTTGCGGCAATCTCAACCAGTTTGTCGGTGGGTTATCCGCCTACCTGCAGGAACTTCTCGACCTGCCGTTCAATGTCGAGTTTGAAACTCCTGAATATGACGGGCTGATCGAGTGTCGCTCGAGCAATATTTCTACACCGCATAAGATTGCCAAAGAAAAAGCGGCTGCCATCCACAAGGGATGACCGCCGCCGTTGCTGCCTCAGGTGTATTAGAGGAAAATTTCAAAAACTATCAATCGTCATCATATTGACCGCGCTCAGCACCACTGTGGCATGCGGCACAATTCGACATGGTTCCGGCCTTTTCCATGGCGCGCTTTGAGACTTCACCACGATGTTCGCGCACAAACCACCTTATTTCGGTAATCCGCAAGGGCTGGACCCCGTCCTTGACCTTTTTGAATTCTTTCTTTCTGGCATTTTCCACCAGATAGGCCTGAATTTTCAACCGGGATTCTTCATCAAGTGATGCATCTTCACCAAAATGATTGGCGAGGTCCGACATCATGGTTGTCCAGGAAATGGCTGGTAAAAACCTTGGCTGGAACGGCATGTGGCAGGCTCCACACTCAGTTTTGGTCAGCTCGTCCTTAACACCGCGGTCCTTGTGTTTGGCATTGGCTGGCAGGACCAGCATGGCAAACGCTGTTGCTGTTACAATTGCTATTTTTTTCATCAAAATATCCTTTGTTCGCGTTATTGGCTGATCATGAAGGTTAGAAAATCACCCTTTTCCAGTGCGGTGCATTCGCGACCGAGAACACTGCGGCAATTGCGGCCAAACCACTTTTCGACCTTTTTCAGATCACTGAACCGGTCCGGGGTTTTGGAAAGAGCCATTGGCGCAATCGGCTTGTTTACCCGGGTTTTGCCGGTGTTCATCGGCGAACTGGTGTGGCAGGTGGTGCAGGAAGGGGTTGCCGGTTTTCCACCTGTTTGTTTGGCCCTGAAAAACGCTTCTCCGCGGGAAGCAGAGAACTCACGTTTGGCAAGTTCCTTGTAATAATTCACCACGGCATCCTGTTGAGGACCGGCAAAGCCAGGGGATGTAAATACAATCAACAGGACTGTGCAGATTGTAGAGGTCAGGGATTTCATTGGTATTTCCTTTGTTGTCTCGGTTTCAGGTCTTGGGAGGAACAGGTGGGGCTGGAATAAATATTGCCGCATCATCAAAACGGCCGGAATCCGCATCGCGATGACAGGCAACGCAGTTGCCTTTTGAGCCAATATTGGATTGCTCAAAAACTTTCTTGTCGATTTCTCCGTGGCGTCGACGCCAATAGGCGGTTGCTGTGATACTCAGTGGATTTTTCACTGATACGATGCGCAGGTTATTGGCCGCTTCACTGTCCCACGCCTCGGATGAATATTTATTCAAATAGGCCAGGATCGAGTTCGCTGTTTCGCTGTCGAGCGAAGCGTCCTCGCCAAAATGGTCATCAAGACCAGCCATAATGCCCTGCCATGAATTTCTCGGAAGCAGGCTTGGGTTATAGGCATAGTGGCAATCGCCGCACTCGCTGGCATAGGTATCATCGGGGCTGAATTTGACGATACCACTTGCCGGGGTTGCGCTCATAATCGCATATGCGCCACCACCGGTAAGGCCGACAATTACAACAATCACCAGCGCACGCGAATTGATGGTGGCATTCGGCATGATTATCGGCTGGCTGGCAGCATCCTGTTTTCGTCCGGTGATCATCGCGCGGGCCAGATTTTCGCGACTAATATGACTTTCAACCAGCATGCCAATCACATGGGCCGCAATCAAAAACAACAGGCCATAGGCCACCAGCCGGTGAATGGAAACCGTCTCAACACCGGTGCTGAACGGAATAAATCCTGCAGCCGGGCCAAGGTTTTCCTGCCCGCCAAGTATGATGATGCCGGAAACCGTCAATGTGGCCAGCACAACCAACAGGGCAAAAACCATCACCGCACCCGCCGGATTATGGCCGGAATAATGAGCCGATTTTCCGCGTAGAACCCCTTTGATATGCTCAATAGTTTTTTTCGGTGAATACACAAAACTGGCAAATCGCGCGTGTCTCGAACCGTAAAGTCCCCACAGCAGCCTAAAGGTTACAAGCAATGCGATGGCATATCCGGCCCAGACGTGAATATCCAGCCGCCATTCCGGTGCCAGAAATCCTGTAACCAGCGTTATGGTGACTGCCAGAACCAGTCCCCAATGAAAAATCCGCACCGGTAAATCCCATACCCTGACACCCCGGGGCGAGGATTTTGTGCGTTCCACATCGCTGTTAAAAGGAATGTCGCTCATTATCTATATACCGTTGCCAAACGAGGCGACGATACAAAAGGATAGCTGACAGGAACCTTACAGCTAGCTTACAGGAAGCTGACAATTCGACTGCAAATTCAATATTTTGGGGTTATATTCCGGGCAACGCGCAAAACCGGCTCAAAACCCGAGCATGCGGTCCTGCTCGGCACGCATTTTATAAAGTATCGATGTCACGTCGATGTCGCAATTATGACGGGTCAATAACGTACCCTTGGCAATGTCCTGTTTCACAATGCCATTTTCCAAAAGGCCAACCGGGATTGCCCGTTCAAGTCGCGCTTCATCGGCGCGCATGGCCCAGGATCGATAACAATATTCTCCGATGAAATCGAGCTTCTCGCCCTTTTTTAAATCACGTTTCGCCAGCGCGCACACTTCCGCGACCGGCCGGTCCATCGGTTGCATATCAGCGGCGCCATAAAGCACCGCGCGGGCTGCCGACAAGGGCACTTCAAGGCTGGTCAAATGATAGGGGCGATAAAAACGATAATACGGACCCGGACCCAAATGCAGATCGTTCATCCGTTCGCGAATGCGCGGGTGAGACATCTCGGCAATAACAAAAATTCCCGGTGCGACGCCCTTGCCAACGGTAAAATCAACGCAGCCTTTTTGCGAAAGAATGCCACCGTCTTCAACCGGGCAAAGCACGTCCTGCAATTCTTCGAGCGAACAATCCGGTCCGTGCATACCCGGCTTGTCCGGCACCAGACCGGTGGCATTGGCGATACAGCACATCTCGACCATGGTTTTAGAACCATCGACAAATTCGACCAGCATGCGCGGGTTCATGTTGCGTCGTTCGGCTTCCTCACGGTAGTCATCGGGAGTTGCTTCAACATTGAAGGCGTTGTTCTTGCCCTTGCCTGCAGCAACAACCGGATAACCCATGGCGGTGACAAAATTAATCAATTCAATGGTTGAGCTTGGTTCATCACCGGCGCCAACCGTATAAACCACACCCTGTTTTTGCGCCTGCTTCTTCAAATAAGGCCCGATAGTAACATCCGCCTCGACATTCATCATGATCAGGTGCTTGCCATTCTCAATGGCCGACAAGCCGATTTCAGCCCCGGCAGCAGGACGCCCGGTAGCGTCGATCACCACATCAACGAGATCGTTGGAGACCACATCGCCTGCACTGCGGGTAATCGCAATCCGGTTTTTTTCGATGGCCGAAATCATCTGCAACGAGGTTTCACAAATTGCGCCCTTGTCGGCATCGTATCCGGCAATCTCGATGGCCGGCATGGCACCGGCCAAACGCCGGTCGGCAATTGCGGCAATCTCAACGCCGGGCATATGGGCAACGGCGGTTACCAGATCGGTGCCCATTTCTCCGGCGCCAATGATGCCAATACGAACCGGCTTGCCAGCAGCTTCGCGTTCGGCAAGATCAGCGGCCAGGCCTGTCAGCGCGCTCACGCCTGCGGATTGCATATCGGGTCTCAAAATGTTCATGGAATAATTTGCCTCGCGAAATTTGGTTTATATTGACTTCGACGCGGCAGAGCAAGACAGTGACGCCCAACCTTTTTAATTTATCCCTTCCCTGCTTTCCTTGATCGGATACCGATGGCCTCTCCCGAATTCAACAAAGAGTTTGAACCCAATTATGGCAAGGCAATTTCTCTTGCGCCCGGTGTTCAGCGATTAACAGTCAACAATCCCGGTCCTTTCACCTATCATGGCACCAACACTTATATTGTTGGCGACAGCAATGTCGCTGTCATCGACCCCGGCCCTGAAAACACCGAACATTTTGATGCCCTGTTGAATGCCCTGAAGGGACGCACGGTCAGTCATATTGTTGTCAGCCATACCCATGTGGACCACTCGCCATTATCCCGGAAACTTCAGGAAAAGACCGGCGCGCCCATATTTGCCGAAGGGCCACACCGCCCGGCAAGACCACTTCATATTGGCGAGCAAAACCCGCTAGATGCCAGCGCAGACCATGAATTTGAACCTGACGAGGCGCTCAAACATGGTGACAGTATAGACGGTGACGGTTGGTCGCTGGAAGCGGTGTTTACCCCCGGCCACACCGCCAATCACATGGCATTTGCGCTTAAAAACCGGAATATCCTGTTTTCAGCGGACCATGTGATGGCCTGGGCAACCTCAATTGTTGCACCACCGGATGGCGCGATGGCAGATTATATGAGATCGCTTGATACCTTGCTGGCGCGCGATGAAACACTCTATTTTCCCGGCCACGGTGGCCGGGTCATCAAAGCTCACAATTTTGTACGCGCGCTTCGAACACACAGAAAAATGCGCGAGGCGGCGGTGCTTGAGCGTATCCGGGCCGGCGACCTGCTGATCCCCAAAATGGTGGCCCGCATTTACCGGGATACAGACCCGCGGTTGCATGGTGCCGCAGCTCTTTCGGTCCTCGCTCATATTGAAGATCTCGTGGCACGCGGTGCAGTTGTTACCAAAGGGCCCGTGGCAATAAATGGCGCATTTGAAACGCCTTAGAAATATTAGCAACTGTATCTCTACCCCTCACCGGCAACACCTGCCAGCGCCGCATCAAGATCGCGTAAAAACGCGGTTATCCGGCGCGCATTGGCACCCATATCGTGGATACCCCAGCGTGAGGCCGAACGCATATCGACCAAAGCACCGTCTTCCTCCTCGATGATTCTGACAATCACATCATCGGGAAATCCCATCACGGTTGATCGGGCGACAGCTTCAACATAGGTTACACCCAGTTCCACCTCGGCATTTTCATCGCCAATCAGCAACTCACCTTCGGCAAGTTCTTTCGGCGGTGCCGGGCGTTTTGCCGGAATGGTGATCTTGGGCTTTTTGGGATGCTTTGGCGCGGAACCCTCTTTGTCAATCGGGAAACTTTCCAACGATACTTCAGTTCCGACCCTGCCAACGACCTGCCAGCCGCGTGCCCTGATCAGGGTGATAACAGCGGTAAATACCCGGTCGCTGGTGGTTGAATAACGACGCGATGTAACAAGTGGATAAAATGTCTCCTGAATGTTGAGAAGCTCAGATGTGAGCGGCTCAATTTCATTCATACCTTTTGTTCGCAGTTTCAGGGCTGCCTTAAACTGCGGCGGTTCAAACTTGTCGGTGGTAATATCGTGGATTGGCGGCAGGGTGAATGCCAGCCAGCCAAACCAGCCAAATGGTGCAAACATCATCAGCGATAGTACGATTCCGCGTACCGATTGCATACCACCCTTGTCACCATAAAGCCAAAGCTGTCGTAGCCCGATGGCACCAAGACCGAGCGACAAAAGAATGAGGATCAAACCCAGGCCCAGCAGTGTCAACACTGAGGGGGTATCGATGAAACCCCACCTCTGGCCGGCGATAACAACCAGAAAAAACGGGATGAGAAATACCGCAATGCGCTGGCACCAAAAGGCCGCGCGGGACTGGCGTCGTTTCAACATTGCCGACATCTAAAATGCCCGCTTGCTGGAACAGAAATAAACAATAGTACTGTGGGAAATTTCAGTCACACATCGTTCTCAAGGCTTGCCATTCTTCGGTATTTAATACCGGGCTGTTTTGGCTTGTCGAGACGCTATCCGTCAAATGAATAATGCGTTCACGGGTCAAAGGATGGGATGCGAAGATATTTTGCTCGGTCTCTTTCGACCGAACATCAATCACGGAAAACAGATCGGCCATAGGTTTAGCAGAAACATTGGCTTCGTTCATACGGGCGATGGCAAAATTATCCGCATTGCGCTCTATATCGCGGGAATAGGCCGCGCCCAGTAGCGCCTGACTGGCAAATATGACCACAGTGCTGCCGGTCACATCGCCCAGCAACAGGCTTAATATGAATGACCGGCTGGAACCTTCGGCAATTTCGCGGATCGAATCACGCCCGTTCACATGGCCAAGCTCATGGGCAAGAACACCGGCCACCGCATCCGGGCTGTCGGCAGATTTAATCAACCCTTTCATCAAAAATATGATCCCCCCAGGCAGGGCAACAGCATTTTTCATATTGTGATTGATAACCTTGATATCCGGTTCAAACGGCAGGTCGGCACTGCCTTTCATGCGGACGAGCATCTTTTTAACCGCCGCATCACCTTTCGGGGTTGAGCAAATATAGGACCCAATTGGATTGATTTTAATGGCTTTTGCCACTTGCGGCTCGATCAGCACACCCAGCTTTTTTTCCCAGGCAAGCGGCACAAGCGGTGTTATGCGGGAGGCAATTGCCGGAATACCGTAGACAATGATGCCGGCAAGCGAAAGAACGGCCAGCAATATCAGCGATATAATTTTGTTACGGCCGGATTTTTCCAGAGTTCGCTTGCGTTGCAATGCCGGTGCGGCTGCCCGAACGGTTTCGATCAGTTTGGAATCGATGGTTTCAAACCGTGCCAGCGGGTGTTCGCGGTCATTACTCAACCGGCAAAATCCGGGCGGCGCATCTTCTTCCCGCAGATCGTCCCACCGCCATTTTTTCAATGTTCGACCATCGCTGGCCAAGAGGTCCATGGTCAGGCCGCATTTAACCACAACCTCGATCGGGCGGGCGCTTTTGCCATCAAAATACAGCCCGTGAATTTTCGATTCAGTCATAGTGATAAAACCATATGGTCACAGGCCGATTTCAAAACCGCCTCCCACATCGAGGGCATCGGCAAAACCTTCATTGACGCCACCGACATTGTCCCGATTGGCAGTTTCGGCATCGAGAATCGATTCCGGGTTGGCGATGACCATGGAATTGCCGACCTCGCGCCAGATACCAAAATTATACATGGTGATGGTGATAACATAATTGACAGCAATCCAGGACACATAACCGATGATCGATAATACAATCAAAAACAGTTGATTCGATGCAATTTCTTCTGGCAATGCCGACAAAAGGGCCAGATATACCAGCCCGCCAGCAACACTGAGAACTGTCGTCGCTGCTATCATGGCTGCAATAGTTTTGAACCATATTTTGTACAACAACCCGGTTGAAAAATCGGCCACAAGCGAGGCTGATCCGGCGCGAATTCTCGAAAAATATGTGCGCATCACCACCGCCTTGTACCAGGGATAAATAAACACCCCAAACAACGGAACAAATGCAGAAAGCCCCAAGATCAAAGGCACCATGGTAGCGACATTGTCCGGCAAAATGGTTGAATTTTCGGCAAGTTCACTGGCCCCGGATATAATTCCTCCGAGCACCGAGAGTACAAGCACCGGCAATATTAAAAACAGCCAGATCACCGCATAGGGTTTGGCTATATTCGACCATTTTGCTTTCGAATTGAACCGAAGATTTCCATACCAGGTGTTATTGACCCGAAACCGTTCCAGCGAAGCTGATGCCCAGGGCCAGGCAATGCCCAACGTCAAAATGCCAGCAATGGCCCATCCAAATACAAGAAAGGCATATTTCC
>JALTNS010000471.1 GCA_027000565.1 Rhizobiaceae bacterium
TTTAATGGGTGATTGATTGCAATGACCACGCCACCGATCCAAACGAGACAGACGATGCTCCACGCAAGCACAATGGGCAGCCACTGCACGGGCGGAGCTTTAGCTTGCTGAACCGGATGTTGCGGTTTCTGTTCGCACATTGGCTAGATTCCGTCGGAACATGGTCAGGCGTTTAAGCGCGGGCTTGGGCTGCATGGATTCCTGAACCAATCCTGATAAGGGCAGATCCATATCCAGATGATCTATCATCGAAGACCATGTAATGGTTTCGACAAAAGGCTTGGACAACGCGATGTGCATCATCGCGTCAAGCCACGTACTCTGCACGCCCGGTGTCCACTGTTTACGCCAATAACCACAATCTGAATCAATTTGTTGCTCAGGATCCGTCAGACCAATCATGTCCTGAGTCACCATGGAACTAGGAACACCGATGATCAGATTGATAGGCCGCCCCATGGGAGCAAAGTGATCCAACAGATTACTGATCTGCATCAGGTCCCGTGTGTGCTGCCCGTTGATCGGTTGGCCCATGAGAATTTTGAGCGTAAAAGCATCAAAGTTGATCCCCCCCTGGATCAGCAGATCCGCATACATCATCGGCGGGATCGAGCGTTGGTTGGTCGAATAGTATTCACCAAACGGCTCACGAATTTCAATCAGTACACGTGCGTTAGGTTGATTTTTTTTAACAGCCATCGCTGACAAACGCGTCAGATCCATAAGCTGATCAAATGCCACGGTGAAGTGGTTATTAACATGCAAACCCGAGACAATGTTCCATGAACTGATGCGGTCTTTGAAATGATCGACGACTTTTTCAATATGCTCGTAGACCAGATCGCGCACGGTTTCGTAATCGTGTTCCCAGATAAAAAGCCAGTCCGGCAGGCTTGCTGGCTCAAAACTCACCACCGGCCCAGCGATGATCGGCAACTCACGCGACCGAGCCCAATTGACCCATTCATCAAGCACGTCCCAGTGGTAATCCCCTTCCTCCGGCGAGAGAACTTTCCATGGCATAGGGATCGAAACAAAATCAAAATGTGTATAAATCGCATCACGCAAATGCTGATGTGTGCAATCTAATGCAATACCCGTGCCCACCACGTGACGGGGGATCGCCCCGGTGGTTCGCCGGCGAGTGAGCAGCAAATCCGCATGCGCGATAGCCAACTCTTCACTCCCATCAATGGACGCGGTCAGTGACTGCATCGCCAAAGTGTCTGCCTTGTCTGGATGATCTTTTCGCAAACACAGTGCTTGAATAAAATAATCACGAGCCTTATCCATCCGTTTAGCCACAGGATGGTCGGACTTGATGTCGAGCATCCCCCAGTCTTCACTCTTGTTGTAGAGCATCATCAGACGATGACGGGCTAATTCCAGACTCAACAGGTAAGGCTCTTCTCGCTCAGGCAGCAAGCAGGTTTGAAGGGTCAGCGTACCACATTCACCGGTGGGCTTCTGTAACGCCAAAGCACAAACCCCCGACTCACGTTTTTGGCAAAAAATGATGCCTTTGTCGACGGTGATATCACCACGCATCGCGTTACCGTCGGCACCCAGCAAATAGGCATTGCGCAACGGAAAATCCGCAGCAGGCTGTTCGTCCACAAAAACCTGAAATTTGAGCATGCTAAACCTATCGTACTTTTCGTGGTGAGCGATTCCCTCCCAGTCAATACAGATTATCGGGCAAGTGGTTAAAGATTGCAAAAACAAACAGCTAAATCAGTCTGGTAAAAAAAATCCAGTAAACCAATCTCAATAGGGAGCCGGTCTTTGTTGTATACCCAACGGGTATCATTTTGACCGCGCTGCAAATGCTTTGGAGTCTTAACACAAAGCGCCGCGTACACAAGTAACCGGACAAGTTCATTGACGATTGGTATATCAAAAACACAAGCCCGCAGATGAGGCTCTGCGAATCTGCAGGGTCGCGTTACAGATTGATTCGAGACACGATGGGCAAACGCTCATTCCCAAGACTGATTTTTAACGGTTTACGATCAATCACATCTCATTTTTTCCCGTAATACCTTTTTTTTAATCTGTCATATACCCGTCGTCAATGACTTTGTCCGGTTGCTCTTGTACGCGGCCTGTTGTTTTGAGACTCCCAATCGTTTGCGACGCGGTCAAAGTGATACCCGATGGGTATAACCTTTTCAGCCCCATCTTTTTCATGCAATATTCATGATTATTGACGTTGGGCTCTGGACTTTTTCTGATAACAGGCTACATTACTTCATACATTGAATTAATACAGAGAATACAACTATGATCCTCACCCACGATATTGATCCGACCACGCAGGAAGAACTCGTCCCAACGACTGTTTTCCCAAGCTCCGTTGAAGCGAATGTGGCTGTCGCAAATGAGATTGCACAGCTCATCCGTGACCGCAATGCTGAAGGTAAGCCCTGTAT
>JALTNS010000472.1 GCA_027000565.1 Rhizobiaceae bacterium
CCCAAATCCCGCAGATTCACTTCGTTCATCGGCAGGCGTGTGTTTGGATTAGAACCATAATATCGAAATATACCCAACGGGTATAACCCCAAACACTCTAAATTAAAAAAGGCCCGGCCTTTTCCAGAAGAAAAAGCCGAGTCCTTTCGAGGGGGTATGGCGGGAATTGGGTCATACGCGCGATTTTGTTTTGTCACGCGTTTTGCAATCATCAATGAACACGAACATGAACCATCTGCCGAGCTTTATGTGGGCCAACCCGACGCATTTTTGTTTCATATCGGTAATGATCCGCACTACGCTGAGCATGATTGCCTGTCAGTGCAAAAGGTTTTTGTTGAGCCTTGAGGGGAGCTTGGGCAAAGCTGGACTGACGGTAGTGGGTACTGCCCACTGACGGACCTGCATAAGCTGCAGCTGAAAGACTAAGTAAAGCTGCGAATGCTGTGACAGAAAATAAACGTTTCATCACGAGTCTCCTTTGGCACCATTAAAGTTCTCTTGGAAATGACGCGTGGTGCCAATACCGATCATCATTTCACTAATATTATAAACGTGTGAGCAATTTGTAGAGTTCCCCAAAAAGCTCTATTTTTTCTATTTCTCTGTTTTTTTTCAGACTGATGAAAAAACGGTGGTGTTGCTTAAAAATCAGGCTCATGCACATTTTTCAGGCGAAAATTGCCCCTTACAAGCGATATTTTCACTTGGCATGTTTTTTGCATCTTAATCCATCCATGAGACTGTGCTTAATACCTATCTTCTGTATCGCTCTGATATTAGGTGGATGTCAAGCTCCAGGACCCGTGACGGAAACGACCATTCACCGCTCATGGGCAACACAATACGGTGGTATTCTCAGAGGACCAAGACAATATCGCCTGAGCCAAACCTGCAAACGGCTGGCAGCAAGACTCAACGGCTTACACCTTAAACCCTACGTCCTCAATTCAACTGAACTTGCAGCATACTCGTGGCCTAATGGCGAGCTATTTGTCACCCAAGGTTTAATGGATGCAACTGCCCCAGATGAACTTGCGGCTGTGATTGCACATGAAGCAGGACATCTGATTGCACAAAATACCCCACAACCCACCGCCATGCTCCGTGGCCAAAAACACCGGTCAGGTGCTGAAATCCGGGCGGATCAATTGGGCTGCCGCATCCTTGAAGACTGCGGTATATCGCCCATTGCAATGCTTAGGATGCTCCAAAAAGTCCAACAAGCCACCGCTCCCAAAGATCCGTCTTATGGTTTACTATGCGACCGCGTTAAACTTTTGGAAGATCATTGACGACCGGTATACCAGTCGTCAATGAACTTGTCCGGTTGCTTGTGTACGCGGCAGCTTGTTTTAAGACGCCAAAGCATTTGCAGCGCGGTCAAAAGGATACCCGTTGGATCTATATGGTCCAAGTACGCGACGGATTACTGGATCACATCAAACTGATAAATCGTCTTGGTCTGATAGCTTTCGTCAGGTCGCAAAATAATATCGTGGAAGCCGGGAGTATTGTGACTGTTGGGGAAATGATGGGTTTCAAGACACAAGCCTGTGTTTTTGCCATAGGGCTTTCCGCTTTTGCCAAAGAGTCGGCCGTCCAGCGAGTTGCCCGCGTAAAATTGAATCGCAGGTTCCTGCGTGTAAACTTCCAACACCCGCCCGGACTCCAGCTCGGTCACGCGAGCTGCGAGCATCAATTCGTCATCATCAACCTCATCACGATTAAGCTGGTAACAATGGTCATAGCCTTTTGTGATCTTAAACTGCGGATGATTGTCATCCCAGTCCTGCCCGATGGTCTTGGGCTTGCGGAAGTCAAAAATCGTATCCTCAACAGAAACGATCTGCCCGGTCGGAATCTGACGAACCGTGCAAGGCAGATATTCATCCGCATTGATCATTAGCTGATGATCCAGAATATCCCCGTCACCTTCACCTTTGAGATTAAAATACGCGTGATTGGTCAGCATCACCGGCGTTGCCTGATCCGTGAACGCTTCATATTCAATACTCAGCGCATTGGATTCATTGAGCGTGTACGTGACGGTGACATCCAGATTACCCGGATAGCCCTCTTCCATGTGCGGGCTGCAATGAGAAAGTCGCAGCGCCTGAAAATCAGTACCACTGCGGACTTCAGCATCCCAGACAATTTTGTCAAAACCTGTCATGCCCCCATGCAGATGGTTCGTCTTGTCATTGCATTGAAGCTCATATTTTTCACCGTCAAGTGTGAATCTGCCATTGGCTGTCCGGTTGGCTACCCGGCCAATGATGGCTCCGAAGTACGGCTTATCCACCGCATTGAGATACCGATCCAGTTTTTTGTAACCTAACGTGACATCCTCAATCTTGCCATTGCGATCCGGCACCATCATGCTGGTAATAATCCCGCCGTAATTGGTAATACTCACCGACATTCCAT
>JALTNS010000473.1:0-7346 GCA_027000565.1 Rhizobiaceae bacterium
ATTGTCATTACAACAGGTGGCACCGGATTTACCGGGCGAGATGTGACACCGGAGGCCATCGAACCGCTGTTTGATAAAAAAATGGATGGATTTTCAGCGATATTTCATCGCATCAGTTTTGATAAAATTGGTACATCGACAATCCAGTCACGGGTGACCGCCGGACTTGCCGGAACCACATTCGTATTCTGTTTGCCAGGCTCACCCGGTGCCTGCAAAGATGCATGGGATGGCATCTTGTTAGCCCAACTGGATTATCGCCATATGCCCTGCAATTTTGTGGAAATCATGCCGCGGCTGGACGAACATCTAAAACGCGGAAAATAATTTTCTCAAATTGTTCTTGCTTTGTTCTTTTTCGCCTGATAGGAATTAATTCAGGAGAACAGTAATTATTACTGAGGAAAGAACCATGGCACCAAGCCTTCAAACTGTAGACGAGGCCGACAATCTCGTTTTTTCCAAAGCCGTATCCGGCGACGCAGCAAATCTCTTTTTGGCCGATTCCGGCTTGCGGCCCAACAGTTCCCGCAGACGCGGGCGCGGTGCCGGGGTTAATCCGTCCGGCCGGTATGAGCCGGTTAACCGGGAGATTTTCGATGACAGCTGGCACACACTTGATGAACTGCCTGCCTTCAAGACCGATGTTCAAAAGGAAATTGCACGCACTATCATCACCCGTAATGATTCACCGGACCTGAACTTTGACCAGTCGATCAACCCCTATCGGGGATGCGAACACGGTTGCGTTTATTGTTTTGCACGACCGACCCATTCCTATATGGGACTATCAGCCGGACTTGATTTCGAGACAAAACTGTTTGCCAAGCCCAATGCGGCAAAACTGTTGCAAAGCGAACTGGCAAGACCCGACTACAAGGTTAAATCCCTGGCGATCGGCACCAATACCGACCCCTACCAACCGATAGAAAAACAATGGCGTGTCACCCGCAATATCCTTGAGGTGCTGGATGAAGCCAACCACCCGGTCGGTATTGTTACAAAATCTAACCTGATCACCCGTGATCTCGATATTCTTTCCCGCATGGCAGAACGCGGGCTTGTTCGGGTGGCGATTTCCATAACTACGATGGACCGCAAGTTATGCCGGACCATGGAACCACGGGCCTCATCGCCTGCCCTCAGGCTTGCGGCCATTAAAACACTCACCAGTGCGGGTATTCCCACATCTGTTCTGACCGCACCTATCATCCCCGCCCTTAATGACCATGAGCTGGAGCGCATTCTAGATGCGGCATTTGCCAATGGTGCCCGCCACGCAGGGTTCGTTCTGCTACGCCTGCCGCTTGAAGTCAGCGGGATATTCAAGGATTGGCTGCTGCGCCATTACCCGGACCGATACCGGCACGTACTTTCACTGTTGCGATCCATGCGCGGCGGCAAGGATTATGACGCGGAATTTGGCACACGGATGAAAGGAACCGGCCCCTATGCCTGGCAAATTGGCCGCCGGTTTGAATTGGCCAGCAAGCGGCTTGGATTGAAGACAAAGCCGGCACCTCTACGAACCGACCTGTTCACAAAACCGGAAATTACCGGAACGCAGCTTTCGTTGTTTTAGTTTTAGCTTCCTGTATCAGCGTCCCCCGCCGCCGATACCGGATTATCCGGACTGTTTCTGCCTCGTCACAGTCCGGGACTTGCGGAGAATTATAGTTCAGGCGATCTTCGCCGCATGAAGAAATTGTCGAACTGTGATTCTCCGCTGCTTTTTCCCGATCCCCTTGCCGGGGATGGTTCAAATGCCGGGCCGGATTATTCTATTGAACAGTATTATTGTGATCATGGCCGACCTGTCATCGCCGGAGTGGATGAGGTTGGACGCGGTCCGCTGGCTGGGCCGGTTGTTGCTGCCTGTGTCATTCTTGATCCATTAAATATACCAGGTGGCCTGAATGATTCCAAAAAACTCAGCGCAAAAAAACGCGAGGGCCTTTTTGAGGAAATCCTCATTACGGCCCGGGTTTCCATATCCAGCATCCCGGCCAAACTAATTGATCAGATCAACATTCGGCAGGCCAGCCTTTTGGCAATGACCAGAAGCTGTATGGCGCTGGAATCAATGCCCGACATTCTACTGGTAGACGGACGGGATTGTCCCCCAGGACTGCCGGTGGAAAGCAAGGCATTCATTAAAGGGGACGGGCGTTCTGTTTCAATTGCGGCCGCGTCAATTGTTGCCAAGGTTGTCCGCGACCGGCAGATGATTTACGCCTCGACAATCTATCCGCAATACGGATTTGAAGGCCACAAGGGATATGGTTCAAAGGCTCATCTGGCAGCCCTTGAAAAACACGGCCCCTGCCCTTTGCATCGTTTCAGCTTTTCACCATTACGCGACAAAAAAAGCGGCGCAACAAAAAGGGCACCCCGTAGGGGGCCCTGAATAATCTATGTCGTATTGTTAATTGAGGCGCGCTTTAACTTCCGAAATACTTTTGTCAAAATAGTCGTCGGCTGTCTTGCCGGTCAGTTTGGCAGTCAGAATGGATTCTGTTGCTGCAATGGCGATATCCACTGCCGAAGATTTGACATCAAGCAATGCCTGGGTTTCAGCCTGGGCAATCTTTTGCTCAGCCAGCGCCGTCCGGCGAACCACATAATCTTCGGTTTTCTGTTTGGCATCTTCAGCCAGTGCCTTGGCCTCATGTTCAGCTGCCGCAACAATGCTTTCAGCTTCCTTTTCGGCTTCCTTGCGCTTGCGCTGGTATTCCGCCAGCAATTGCTGAGCTTCCTCGCGAAGACGCCGGGCTTCCGACAATTCAGAACTGATCTTTTCCGCACGATCATCCAGTGCCTTGCCAACCAGGCCCGGCACTTTGAGATAAATCAGACCACCAAAGAAAATCAGCATCCCGACGAGTGCATAAAATGAGGCATCAAGTTGCATCGTTTTTCTCCTACTTGGTATCAGCCTGCTTGACTGCAGAACTCACCTCAGATTTGGTCAGCTTGCCGCCAAGCAGCTCCTTGACCAAGGCGGTGGTGGTATCTTCGGCAATCGTTCCAACTTCGGCAAGTGCTGCATTCTTGATGGCTGCAATCTTGCTTTCAGCTTCGCTCAGTTTAGACGACAGCTCGTTTTCAACCTTCTGGCGTTCCGCATCAGCATCGGCCTTTGCCTTGTCACGGGCATCCTGGGCAATGGAATGCGCCCGCCCGCGGGCTTCGGCCAGTTCCTGCTCATAGGCAGCAATTGCCTCGTCCGATTGCTGTTTCAGTTCATTGGCCTTTTCCAGATCCTTTGCGATTCGATCACTGCGCACTTCCAGAATCCCGCTGATTCTGGGCAGTACCGTTTTCGACATCAGGTAGTAGAAAACACCAAATGTAATGGCCAACCAAAGAAGCTGGGAAGCAAATGTGCTCGGGTCAAACGGTGGAAAATTTCCCCCTTCACCGCCCTCGGACGGTGTGCCCACTTCAGTATTGGTTTTGGCAAGATTGTCTGCAGACATCATCCCCTCCTCAAAGGGAAGCCGGGTCTGAACCCGGCTAATTGCTGAATGAATTAAACAGCGAAGATGAGAAGAAGTGAAATCAGCAGTGAGAAGATGCCCAGTGCTTCAGTCACGGCAAATCCAAAAATCAGGTTTGTGAACTGACCCTGTGCTGCAGATGGGTTGCGCAATGCGCCGGACAAAAACTGTCCGAAAAGATTGCCCACACCAATAGCTGCGGCGCCCATGCCGATCGCTGCGATGCCTGCGCCGATAAGTTTTGCTGCTTCTGGTTCCATGATTTTGTTCCTTTGGTTGGTTGTTCAGATTAGTGTTGAATTTTTTTCACCGTCACAATCAATGTGAAGGATGAATTGCGTCGTTGAGATACATGCAGGTGAGGATGGCAAATACATAGGCCTGTAAAAATGCCACCAGGAATTCAAGTGCGGTCAGTGCAACGGTAAAAGCCAGCGGCAGAATAGAACCGATTACACCACCAATTCCAAGAGCGCTGAGGCTAACGATAAATCCTGCAAACACTTTCAGCGTGATATGGCCGGCCAGCATGTTGGCAAAAAGTCGAACCGAGAGAGAAAGCGGACGAGAAATGAATGACAGCACTTCAATTGGAACGATGATAACGGCTAGCACCGGTGGCACACCGCTTGGCACAAACAGTTTCAAAAAGCCCAGTCCGTGTTTCCAGAACCCGTAAACAATGACGATGCCGATCACCAGCAGCGCCAGTGCGGCGGTAACAATGATGTGGCTGGTAATGGTAAAGAAATAAGGGAACATGCCAAACAGGTTGCCAATCAGAATGAAGACAAACAACGAAAATACCAGCGGAAAGAACTTCATGCCTTCGCTGCCGGCGCTGTCACGCAACATATTTGCAACAAACTCGTAGGTCATTTCCGAGATCGACTGCAAGCGGGTCGGGATCAAACCACGTCCGCTGGTCGACATGATCAAAAATGCAGACGACAACAGAACCGTCAGCACCATAAACAGGGCCGAGTTGGTGAACGACACATTATAACCACCGACTTCGAGCGGCAGCAGGTCTGTGATCTGAAACTGATGGATTGGATCGTTCTTCACAGTGTTCCTCTTTCAATTCAATGTCGGGCAGATTGTGTTTCACAAAACCTGCCCGCAGTCGCCAGCTATGTACAGGACCAATTCGAAGTTCACAACCTCAATAATCCATCATTTAACGCGTTAATTGTCGCGCTTTTTGTCTATATCTGCACGTATGTGCAAATTTGACTTGGCTATCAGACCGGCAGAACGCATGGCGTTCAACACGCCGGCACCAAATCCCAGGAACAAAAACACAATCATTCCCCATGGCGAGGTTCCTGCCACTGTGTCGATCGCATATCCGAAACCGGCACCAACGGCAATACCCGCAACAAATTCTGAACTCAACCGGAGAGCCTGCGCCACACCTTGTGACTTTGACGATGTGTCCCGTTCGAGGTGTTTTTCGTTCTCTTTCTGCTTCTTTTGGATCCGTGACCCTAGATCATCAAGTCTTCCGGAAAGATCAGCCTCGCCATCCGGCGAGCTATTGATCTTTTTGCCGTTTGATTTCCCGCTGTCTTGATCATCCGGTGACTGGGGAGGAGATTTCACAATAATATCATCCCTCAATATCAAGATTTACGAGCCATACAGCCCGCCTCAACCTGCGTTGAAACCGCGCGCACCATAGTTTTGCTGCAAACCGGAGTCAAGCCAGCGAAAAACCTGCTCAAGCCTTTGTTTTAATGAATTTTTTCCTGTCCGAATTACCCTGCGACAAAGCGCCTGTTGGCAATTATGACCAGCCACCGCCCTTGGTGCGGAAGAATATGTGGCGGCCAATCTTTTTCATTCGGGTCATGGTTCTGGCCCAACGCGGTTTGACATAGGTTGCATAATAGTGGGTTGCTGAACCGATTTCCTTGCTCCAGATTTTCCCGGCCGTGGCCAACGCTGCCACATCTTTTGCGGTTTTCCAGCTTTTCTTGGATTTTACCCGGTCACGAATGCCATCACAGGCAAAGGAAAACTGACAACGGTTTTTCCAGGTTTTGTTCTGGTAAACCACACCACAAATAGTATTTGGGTAAGCGGGGTTTTTGACCCGGTTGAGAATCACCTGGGCAACAGCTGCCTGCCCGCGCACTGATTCGCCCCTTGCTTCAAAATATATTCCGCGCGCAAGGCAATTCTGCTCTGATTTGGTGGAAGTCTTTTTGGGAAGTTTGTTCAATGCCCATTTGTGGTCGCCACTTCCAAGCACCGGTTTGGAAAACAAACCGCTGGATTTCTTGAACAACGAGCTAAATGGGCTGTCGTTGGCCGAATCAACCGGTACATAGGCGACAAGAGTTGAGGCTTTAGGCGAACTCTTCAATCGACCTCCCTTTTTGGCCAGCATGATATTCGGTTTTTTTACAGAATGTGTGCGTTTGATTGCAGGCTTGCGATACAAAAAATTTCCGGCCAACTGAATTGGCTGATAGGATTTGCGCAATACATTGAATGTCATTCGCGAGCGCGATTTTAGCGTTGTGCGCTTGAGTAAATTGCTTTTTTGGACAACGGAACCGGCTGAAAAATTTGTCGGTGGCTGTTTGATTGATGATGAGATTACCCGGTCGCCCTTCAAGGCGCGGTTGATTTTGATCGATTCGCCACTTGGTACTTTTCCCGAACGGGGTGTGCTTTTGTTTTCAGGAGACCAGCCCAGCGTTTCTATTTTGAGCTTGTTTTGAACAGAACCGGTGGTTTGGAAATCAATATTTGTACCAAAACTTGCGGCATAAGTTGAGCCGGTTGGCACTTTTACCGCATGGGCAGTCCAGCGCAATTCTGTCGGCAGGCGGCTTGATCCAAAATCCGCAATGTCCTGATATGCAATTGCCGAGACCGAAAGCATCAACACCAGGGCACCGAGAACGAGTTTCGTTCCGGCTTTTGATAGTGCTTCCATGAATTTGGGGAAGGAACCGAACTTCGATCCGGCACGAGAATACTCGACGAAACGCAACATACCACTCCACGCAACCAACCTGAACTTTTCTCAGGTTTACAAGTGGCAATCATCCTCTGTTAACCTTGATAAGCGGTTAACGCTGGAATTTACGGCTTCTTCTTTTTGTTGGCAAACGGATTGTCGCCACCACGAATGAACATGCGGATGGGTGTGCCGTAGAGATCAAACGCCTCACGCAGCCCGTTCACCAGATATCGGGTATAGGACGTTGGCAGTGAATCCGGCTTGGAACACATGACCGAAAATGTCGGCGGGCGGGATTTCGGTTGCGAGATGTATTTCAGCCGGATCCGGCGGCCACTGGCCGCCGGTGGCGGGTGACGCGTCACCACTTCTTCAAGCCAGCGATTGAGTTTTGATGTGGTAATGCGCCGGTTCCAGACCACATGCACATCGAGCACCGCCTGCATGAGTTTATCGATATTGGCACCGGTCTGGCCGGAAACCGGAATGCACAAAAGACCCTTGACCTGCGGCAGCAGGCGTTCCGCCTTTTCATGCAACTCGTTCAGCACTTTCTGCCGATCGTCAATCAAATCCCATTTATTAAACGCAATGACCGGTGCCCTGCCCTCACGAATGATCTGATCAACAATATGCATGTCCTGTTTTTCAAACGGCATGGTCGCATCAAACATGATGATCACCACTTCGGCATATTGTATCGCCCGGCGGCCATCGGCGACCGAAAGTTTTTCAAGTTTTTCATGAACCCGAGAGCGCCGCCGCATTCCGGCGGTATCGAACAGTTTCATCGCCCGACCCTGCCATTGCCAATCGACGGAAATAGAATCGCGGGTGATTCCGGCTTCCGGTCCGGTCAACAACCGGTC
>JALTNS010000473.1:7356-9526 GCA_027000565.1 Rhizobiaceae bacterium
TTTGTATTATCATAAACAAATTCCGCCTCGTCATCACCGTCGAACCCGGCCTCATCAGAATTTTCATCGTAATCGGGGATTGCGGCAGGCGTTTCGACATTGCTTTCGCCATAGGCAATTTTTTCACCAAGTTGCTCCACTAGCGCATTGCGCAGATCAACCATGCCATCGCCATGCTCAGCAGAAATCGGCACAGGATCGCCAAAGCCCATGCCGAAGGATTCGTAATATCCGCTGTCGCCCTTGTTACCTTCCACTTTGTTGGCAACCAAAATGACCTTGCGGCCGGACTTGCGCAGCATCGAGGCAAAACTTTTGTCTGCCGGGACAACGCCAGCGCGGGCATCAATCAGAAAAAATGAAATGTCGGCCTCAAGTACCGCAGCTTCGGTCTGGCTGCGCATTCGCCCTTCCAGGCTGTCGCGGGAAGCCTCCTCCAAACCAGCCGTGTCTATAATATTAAACTCAAGATCACCGATTCTGGCCGCACCCATCCGCCGGTCGCGGGTAACGCCGGGTGTGTCATCCACCAGTGCCAGTCGTTTGCCGACCAGTCTGTTGAAAAGGGTCGACTTGCCCACATTGGGCCGGCCGATTATTGCAACAGTGAAATTCATGGTTCATCCTGACCAAAATATCAGGGATCAATTGCGCCCTGTTCCGCCCTTGCCTGCAATCAGATCCAGCATGAGGTTGGCGCGTCCACGCATCGAGTTTGGCGCATCCTGATCAACTGATATCATGTTAAAGTATTTTGAGGCTTCTTTCAGGTCTCCGGCTTTCCATGCGGCCAACCCGAGGGCTTCTCGCGCCGAATGGCGAAACGGTACACCGGATTTTGCCAGATCAGCCACCCGTTTTTGAACATCTTCCAGGGTGCCGGTATCGACCAGCAACAGCCCCGCACGCAACCGCGCCAAATCCCGATAGGATTGGTCAAAACCGCTATTATTGGCAATCTCGTCATAGGCGGCAATTGCCGCCTTGGTATCACCCTTGCCGGTAAATTCTGATGCCATGCGCATGCGCGCCAGCGCGGCATAGGATTTGGGGCCGGTATTAGCGAGTTTTTCAAGGGCGGCAATGGCCTCATCATATTTGCCGTCATTGGAAAGCTTTACCGCCGCCATAAAAGCATCGCCGGCATTTTCTGCCTGCGATTTCATGTAAAATTTGTAGCCGCGGTATCCGGCGGTCAGCAATACAATTGAAACGGCAACACCGATTACGATTTTACCATACCGAGACCAGAAATCACGCATGCGCTCGCTGCGCAATTCGTCGTCGACTTCCCGGATAAAACTGTCGTCAGACATTACTTACCTTTGATTCTGTTGTGGCCACTTGGCCGATATCAATTCGTGCTCGCGGGCGTTCTATCCTATTTTCAGCAGGAAGTAAGGGGGCAATTCAAACTATCGCACACCTGGCGAACAAATTGTCGCCATGTGACAAACAGTGGCCTTGGTAATTTACACAAGGGTCAGGATCCTAAACCCTGGTCCCTAATTTCCGGGTCCTTATACCTTGGGTATGACCCCAAACAGATATTCATGCAGTTTCCAGATGAATAAACCGTAGAAAACGAGGCCCAGAACAACCGACAAAATGTCATTGAGCACTTTTGGTTCAGGCTTTTCCACCGCCGGACGATTTAACGCCGACATCAATGTAATGGTTGCCCAAAGAAAGAATGAACCGGCCATGATTACGGTGGCGAGGTCGCCGTTCATCCACAGATGGGCAATGGACCACAATATTATCGCCAGTAAAAACGGATGTTTGGATTTCAGTTTGATATGACCGGGACCAAGATTGGAGGCCATCGTAAGTACGAAGGCCAGCGCCAGCATTACCGCCGCAGTAACATATAAATTTGTGATCGGCTGATAAATCAGATCAGCTTCCGGTCGTGCTTTTGAATATCCGTAGATCAACAGCACAAACGAGCCGATTGAGACAATCGAATAGATACCTTTCCATGCAGCGTCGCCAAATTTTTCCTTGGCCATGTCCCGCCAGCCCGGTGCAACAACGCGGACTGAATGAACCCCGAGGAAAATTATAAGTCCGGCAATAAGGTAAACCATAGCCCAATCCTGATTTCTGGCGCCAACTGAAATTTGCCCCTCCCTGCAATAGCAGAGTAATGTATGACTGGTACATGTTC
>JALTNS010000474.1 GCA_027000565.1 Rhizobiaceae bacterium
TCTCACCCGCGCAAAGTGCGCAGGCACTTTGCTCGTGGGATCACGAACAAAAAGGGCGCAAATACTTCGTATTTACGCTCCTTTTTGTACTCGTGAACCATCTCGACACAGAGATCGAACTTTTATCGCTGACAACGATAAAACACCACTTGAAGAGGTGCTGGATTTTATGCGGTCATGTGAAGAAGATGGTGACAAGGCGGCGTGAAATCGCCTGTCTCGACCGACCAGATCAGATGGGTGAATTCCCGCTTCCGAGACCGATGCGACCTCGGTCTTGCGGTCTTGCCGTTTCGTCAGACGGCGAAGTCTATGCTCTGGCAGGTAAGCTTATTGAGAGAGGCTTCGACGAAGACATCGCGATAAACCTGTTCACCGCCAAAGTCGGCATGCTGGGGTGAGCGTTGCCAATTCAACGAAGGACGGGCCGGCCTACAGGTCAGCCTTTTCATATGCAAATCGGGGTTACGGGTGGGTCTTTGTGTAGAGGCTTCATCGCCCATTCCAGCGAGCGACTTTTCGAGCTTACGAGTGATGGTTGAAATGCGCTGGTTGGAATATTGCTCTCCAGAAGATTCTCCGCTGACTGAGAGGAGCTCACACCGTCTTCACGATTTCTTGGAATTTGTCCGGCAACTGTACGGTTTTGAGATAAGTGGTTGGTTTAAAGCAGGATTTACGCATTTTGCTCTATTGCTGTGAACCACGCTGATATCGTAGATCTGTGAAGTTACTGGAATATTATCCTATGTGCCACTAAGTATGAGAGACTGTCACCGCTGTGGAGGCGCGAAACTTGGGTCTAGAGACCGAAATCAGTTGGGTCAGGCTCATCCTGATCGTTGAACTGTCAGTGCTTGGATTGGCCTTGCACTGGGCGGTGGTGTCTAAGCTGGCGGTCGTGTCCAAGCTACCGACTAGCTTTTGGAGCTTGGTCGTGTCTCCTAGCCGTGTGATTGATTTAGGTCATCTCGAAAGCAGACATCCGGAAAAAGAGCTGAAATTTCGACTTACTTCGACCGATATGATAGCTGCAGCAATGTTTTTTCTATCTATTTTAATCGCAGTTGATGCTGCCATTGATTTCATCCCAGGATTTGAGATTGAAGCTGTTTTGCCGAGTCTCTTATTCGGAGGCTCAGAGCTTGATGGTGTACTGAATGCCCCTGAAACTAAAGTTGTGTCTTTGTATCTAGCTATATCGTTCCAGGCCCCGCTATTGTTTTTTGTGTACATTTTGTATACTCTAATCAGAGACTTAGGTCCGGAATTGGAAGCATCTGAAACCCATGAATGGGATGCAGATGCGGTCGATACGTCATTTGCATCTCTCTCTGAAAATTTGAGGAGAATCGCGATGGCGAAAGAAATAGCACACGGGAATTGGGGAGATAATGTAGCACTCATACCCTCCCCACAACGCATAATGGATTCAGGTCTCGGGGCTCCTGACCTGAAGACATTTATCAAGTTCACTTGCGCTGAAGAGATCGGGCTTTCAGCGGCAGCGCAGCAGCTGATAGAGAATCCCGAACCCGTGCTGGATCACCTGAGGTCCCTGGGACTGGTTGAGATTCAAGAAAATAACTAGACAGAACCCTTCGGTTCTAGGTAATCCCCGACTACAGGCTTGTAGTTTAGGGGATTTTCTTTGTCTTGGCCAAATCAAATCATTGGTTACCACGCGGGGCGCGATAGCAAGATCTTAGAGGGCGTTGTAAACGGAGACACTAGACTTCTGTGGTCGGTTTCAAACAGCGAATGGCTGGGGCGCGGGGTGTATTTTTGGGCTTTTAGCCTTGAACACGCCCGCCGTTGGGAAACCTATCTCAAGAAAAGCGCAAGCGCGAACGGCACTGGCATTTTGCGAGTAAAGATTGAACTAGGGGACTGCTTAAACCTTTTCGAACCATCCGGGACAAAGCGGTTGAAGGAAGCAGCGTTGATTCTGCGCAAGTCGATTGAGAAAAAGCCGGGGGTGAAACTACCTGAAAACAGGGGTATCAGTCATGGGGTTCCTGTTGAACGCAACCTTGATTGTGCGCTGATTGAGACCGCGAATGTGATCCGTCAGGCCGAACAAGATGGTGGATCCAGTCCCGGTTACGATTCCGTGATATCCTTTGGCGAAAGTGGGCCAGAAGTTATTTCGGGAAGCACAATTCGCTTAAACAGTCATATTCAGGTCTGTGTGCGGAATTGGAGCTGCCTTTCTGATTTCGGGCTAGTTGCGTAACACCCCTAGGACACACGGAAAATTGAGTGAGAGGCGAGGCTATCAAACCGCTCCGTCCTCACTTCCAATATTGCTGTTGGCTTGCACTTGCACGCAAGGCCTGACCTGCCACGGGATTTTTCCACCAGATGGGATTAGAGTCCGACCCAAGGTTGAATCGCTACCCATCTATGGACC
>JALTNS010000475.1 GCA_027000565.1 Rhizobiaceae bacterium
ATTCATCGCATTTCCGAACGACTGCATCACCCTGATATGCCTCGGGATTTTATACGTCAGGTATTTGGTGAAATGCATCAAGCATCACCGGAATGGGCCGATAATCTCAGGGTTGATATTGCAGCGGTTGTTGACCGCGATCCGGCCTGTGACCGTCTAATTGAGCCAATTTTGTATTTTAAGGGGTTTCACGCAATCCAGACCCACCGCCTGGCCCATTGGTGCTGGAATAATGAACGAAAAGACCTGGCTTTGTATCTGCAAAGCCGGTCATCTTCGGTTTTTCAAACGGACATCAATCCTCAGGCCAAAATTGGCAAGGGCCTGTTTATCGACCATGCAACCGGTCTTGTTGTGGGCGCCACCGCTGAAATTGGCGATGATGTGTCGATCATGCAGGGCGTGACCCTCGGCGGAACCGGAAAGGATGGAGGTGATCGTCATCCCAAAGTTCGCCATGGTGTGCTTATTGGTGCCGGGGCGAAAATTCTCGGCAATGTCGAAATCGGCCATTGTTCAAGAGTTGCTTCCGGCTCAATGGTGCTCAAGCCCGTCGAGCCAAATACGACGGTTGCCGGTGTTCCGGCAAAGGTAGTTGGTGTTGCCGGGTGCAAGGAACCAGCCAGAACCATGGACCAGATATTGGCCGAATTTGACCCGGGAATTTGAATTTTTACGGCCGGGTTATGGTCCGGCATAAAATGAAATACCCGCTTTGCTTTCACACTGATATTGTGCCAGAAGCACGATGAATTTTAAGAAAATCACTCATTGGAGATACCCGTGAAGTCCCAAGAAATCGCCCAACTCAGCACTTATTTCAAAAAAACTTTCGGCAACGATGCTCTGGAGGTGCGGGCCAGACCACGCAAAACGGATTCAGCCGAGGTTTATCTGGCTGATGAGTTTTTGGGGGTACTATATCGCGACGATGAAGACGGCGATCTTTCCTACAGCTTTTCAATGGCAATTCTGGACGTTGATCTGGATTGATTCTATTTTCGCGCCATACGGCTCAAGGCATTGAATTAGCTGGGTTTATATCCGATGCTCATGTGTCGTTTTCTGCCGTGCCCGGCAACACGCTCAACCTTAAATCCGGCTTTCAACAAATTGTTGCGTACCCATCCAGCCGACGTATAACTCGCAAATGTTCCGCCTGAATTTGTGTGCTCACATACTTTTTGCATGAGGCTTTCGGACCACATGGCCGGATTGTTTTGCGGTGAAAAGCCGTCGAGATACCAAGCATCTGCTTTGCTGTTCCAACGACCAACCTTTTGTTCCGCATCCCCGATTATGACTTCAAGCTTGGTCTGTTGATCAATGCGCCAGGGTCCAGGTCGATCACACCTGTTAGCCCAAAAAGCCAGCATCTGCCTGGCAATTTCTTCAAGTTCCGGCCAACTGGAAATTGCCCGGCTTATGGTTTCTGCCGGTAATGGATGAAGCTCAAAAGAAACAAAACTCAGGTGTTGGTTTGGGGAGCGAATATTTCTCCAGAAATTCCAGGTCTCGAGAAAATTCAGCCCGGTACCAAATCCAAGTTCGGCAATAGTAAAGCTGTCTGATCTGGTCAGTCGGCTGGACAGTTCATTGCCATTGATAAAAACATGTCGGCATTCGTCTCTGCCATCGCTGACAGAATAGAAGTGATCGTCATAATCCTCATTGAAGGGATTGCCATATTGATCAAAACTGATCTGCAGTGCCGCATTTTTGTTTTTTGTTGTGGTCATTGGTTCCGACGCCCGGCATCTTGTTTTTTCATTCAAATTGCGATTTGAATTGCCTGAACAGTTTTGGCACGGCAATTCCGGAGGATCAAATGCCACTATATGAACTTGATGGCATAGCGCCGATATTACCCGAAGATGGGTTTTTTTGGATTGCGCCGACCGCTGTGTTACTTGGAAAGGTCATGCTCAAAGAGGATGCAAATATCTGGTTTGGTGCGGTGTTGCGCGGCGACAATGAGGCGATAACCATCGGTGCGGGGACGAATGTTCAGGAAAATAGCGTGCTGCACACTGATATGGGCTTTCCCTTAAGTGTCGGTCCCGGTTGCACAATTGGTCACAAAGCCATGTTGCACGGTTGCACAATTGGTGAAAATTCACTGGTCGGAATGGGCGCAACAATCTTGAATGGCGCAACCATTGGGAAAAACTGCATTATTGGGGCAGGGGCGCTGGTTGCCGAGGGCAAAGCCATTCCAGATAATTCGCTTGTGGTTGGTATGCCGGGAAAAGTTATCCGCCAGCTCGACAGCGATTCAGAAATGATGTTGCAGGCTTCATCGGCTCACTATGTGGCTAACGCCAAGCGTTTTGCGAGCGGACTGAAAGAAGTTTGAGTGCCCCTGAAATTAGTGAAGCCGGCCCAGGGGACAGTGGGCCGGCTTCTTGAC
>JALTNS010000476.1 GCA_027000565.1 Rhizobiaceae bacterium
GCAGGACATGTCGAGTTGGCCAACCCGGGTATAGTAGATTTCCTTGCCCTTGTTTGCCCATTCAGCCATTGGCCCGTCGGTTTGTACATTTACCGGCATGCCGCGTGATTGCAGACCCACATAGGCAGTCATGGCAAGCATGTCAGGGGCGTCGAATTTGAGCTTTTCAGCACCAAGACGGTCGACCCGGCACTCATTGATCTGTTGTTCAAGAGTGATTGGCTTGCCGCGGGATTCGCTCCACTTGGGCATTGATGCGCGAACACCTTTCATGGATGTTTCAGCATCTGCGTGACAGGTAGCGCAGGATTTGCCCTTGCTGCCGGTCACCGTAGACCAAAGTTCCTGACCGCGTTCAACCGCTGCAAATGCAGGATTTTCGAAATCATCGGTTTCAAGCTGCCGTGTTTCTTCACTGCGGAAACGCCAGCCGGAATAAACCGCAGACAACGGGCTGTCCTTTGGAGCCTCGACTTTGGTTGTCATTTTCAAGCCGTCAATGACAAGCTCTTCTTCCACAGAATCGGCAAATACGAGGCCGCTGGTTATAGCAAATGTGCCAAGCGCTGCCAAAGTTAGTGTAGTGAGTCTCTTGTAGATCCCCATATTGTGTCCTCCCAGACCATAATTCAGTTATTCAATCACTTGACAGCAATCTTCTTTTCCGTGCCGTACATAGAGCCATCATCATCGGTCCAGGTAAATTTGAATGTGCCAGATTCATCTACTTTAACACTGAACTGAATATATGGGTTTGCCGAAACAGACGGTTCAAGATTGGCGGAAAACACTTCCGTGCCATTAAACTCGGCCTTGAAGTGGTTGATAATTTTCCGCGGTATCAGCTCGCCGGTCTTTTTGTCCTTGCGTCTGCCTGATTCCATTTTGTGGCTGATCAGGGTCTTGATGGTGATAACGTCGCCCTTGGCCGCCTTTTTGGGAACTTTGACGCGTGGTTTTGCATGTTTCATAATGTTCTCCTGATCCGATGGATTAGCCGCCGCAGCCGCCGATTGTTACCTTGACGGTTTTCTTGTCGATGAAGACTGACCCGTCACTCATTTTGGCAACAGCGACAAGATCCTGGGTCTTGGCCATGCGAATTCGAATGGATGCAGCTGCTTTACCGCTCATCGGGGTGAAATTGAACTCGCCGACTTTCGGAGCCGGATTGCCAAGCGCAAGGATCATTACAGAAACCACATTGTCATCTGCTGACATCGGGCTTTCCACGGTGAAACTTACAGGCACCGTGTTGCCGTTTTCTGCAATTTCCGGTGCCTTGAGTTTGATCCTGCCTGATGCAGGTGTTTTGCCGCCGGCGAAATCTGCAATCAGCTTGTCAGATTCCGGTGATGCCAATGCGGTGGTTGCCTGGGTTCCAAGGGTTGCAAAAGCAACGGCGCCCGCACCAAGCATAAACGTTTGACGTCTGGTCACGTTCATGGTTCTTCCTTCCAAATAATTGATGTTGATGAAACAATATCCCGGTATCAGCGGGGCGTTATTTCAAGGTTTTAAGGTAAGCGAGCACATCTTCAACCTGTTCGGCGTTCAAAATGGTTTTGCCCTTGAATTTCTTCAATGTGCGAACACCGTTTTCCAGCCGGTAGAATGAAGGCATGATGGTATCATCACCCAAAACAGCTTTGGAGTTGATCAATATTGCCCGCAACTCTGCTTCTTCATAGCGATCGGCCACGCCATCGAGAGGAGGTCCAACCTCACCATGGAACGGCTGATCCGCCATATCCTGATTTGCATGGCACGCAAGGCAGTTGCCCAGCTTGCGATTGGCAAATGTCTTTTTACCTTTTGCCGGATCCCCGGCAGCGCCGGTCAGGGACTTCGAAAACATCCCATCTTTAATCATTGCCATTTCCGGCGAAATCATCTGGGCGCTCACATAGGATGCCCCCAACAACAATCCGCCCGCAGCTGCAATTGCGACAACAAAACTTTTTTTCATAAATCACGCCCCTCCCAAGGTCTTATTTATGGCCTGTCCAACTTAGGCTATCACCGGCAATTCGAAAACACAATATCAAATTCGAAGTTGTGAATGGAATGGATTGTTTTACCAATCGTTTTTCGGTCGCCGTGATAGTTTTATGAATTGATTAGTTTAATATTAACAGCTGGTAACAATCCCTGAATTACCCTCGGATTCACCCTAGGTTTGATCCCTGGTCTTGGAAATTGCCAAATAGAATCAGTTCTTTCCCGTCTGCACCTGTGATCCGGCCGATTGTCGTTCCGCGGGATTTTCCATAATTACGGATAAATCGGGGGTGTGTGGCAATGTCGCACTTGAAATTATCGAATCATGCCCCAAGGCGCACTCACAAGTGTGTGAATGGCTTCCGGTCGGCACCAAATTCTCTACACCAGATTCCTGGAATC
>JALTNS010000477.1 GCA_027000565.1 Rhizobiaceae bacterium
GAATACATCGGGTGGCGAACATATTGATACAGGCCATCTGTCACCAGTTTATGGGTTTCGCGAATCTCCAGCGTAATCGACCAGTTTTTGCCCAACTGCCGGTGGCTTTCGCGAAACAGCCACAAAAACCCTGCCATGACTATGGCGCCTGCCCAGCCGAGCGCCGGAATAAACGGATAGTTGGCAAAGTTGAAAATGCCGGTTGTCAGGTGAGCGGCCGGGACCACCACCAGACCAACGCTTGCGGCCAGTAATACGGCACGTTCCGCGTTGCTGCGTCTGTGACTGGCAACTTTCATTTTGCGCGCACGTTTTTGATGCGGCCATCGAATGATGAACCAGATCACAATGCCTGCGACCCAGATTATCGCAGCGATATTTGCGGTCATGACAACTGGCCGGATACAATCGGTGGCATCATAGTTGATCGTCTCCTTCAGTTGGCCAGGCACCAGTGATCATGTTTTGAGCTCGTTCGGTTAGTGTTGTTGGGCCGCAGCAAATCATGAAAAAATCATAGTGATAGGGCCGGGTATTGGCCATGATAAATTGATAGTGGACCCGAAAAAAGTTGCGCTTGATGCGGGCATAGGTATCTTTGTCCAACGTTTCGCGGATACGCACCCGCCTGACAAGTGGAAATGCTTCATCCCGGTTGTTTTCAAGCTGCATTTCCTCAACCGGACTGCTTTTATCAAAATTGATGATGTCGGTATGGGACTGATATTCAATCCAGTTAACAGTCGGCGTATCGACGAGAGTTTGAATATTTTGTCGAAACATTTCCGCCTTCGGATGAAGGCCGATTTTCAGGGCGGTGGAACCAACCGTCAAAATGGTGATCGGACATTTTCGTGTTGCAAGCTGCGGATCCAGTTTCAGCGCTGTGGCTGCAATATCAAGGATTAACGCGCCGCCGGTTGAGTGGCCGATCAACAGAATTTCGTCGTATTCTTCGCTTTGCGAACACTCAACCACCGCGCGGGCATAGCGCTCAATGAGCTTTCCTGCATCCGGGCGAAGCCCGTGTAAATAGTAGCGGGAGAATGACCACAGATCCATCAGGTGCAAGACAAACCAGCGCTCGCCGATCATTTTTAACAGCAAGAGAAACATCAAAATTCCAAAAGCTGCCGATGCAATCAAATTAACCGGGTGATCAAAAAATCGCGTTTGCGCGGCAATGAAAATCGCAATGGTCGAAAAAATTGCCAGCATGGTTGCGGGATACAGAAAATACAGGGCAAAACGCCAGGCAATTCTTGCAAATGAAAATGCGGTACCGGAAAAAACATAGTCAAAGAAGGTTACAAGATAACGCCAAATCCGGACTGGAAGCGGCCGGGCAAAGTCGCTTAGAACAATTGAATTCCAGACAAAAAAGTTAAATCCGGTTTTAACCATCCAGTTGTTACCGGTTGTGCGCATGGAAAGAGTTGCAATTAATCCGTCATCTGAAAGGCGAAGCGGATCAATATCGGCCTCGATATTCCGGCTTTTGCCAAAACGTGCATATTCGCGGGCAGTGCGCTTATAAAACGCATCGGCTGATTTTGGTTCATAACCGCCGACCATAAATACAGCGCGGTTTTTTACCGGTTCAACAGGCAAGGGCAACCACCATTGGTGAGGGAGCGGGTTGGTGAATCGCAATCTATCTACTTGCAGATTTAGTCAGATGCCAGTGTCTTTCGCTGCATCCAGCAAATAGTCCCAAAGATATTCAGAAAACGAGCGCCATACTTCCACCCGAAATGTGGTTTCATCAAGCCGCCACAGGATAATTTCGATCTTGCCGAATATGGTGCGCGAGCAGGTGCCCGCCGGGAAGGTCTTGAGTGAAAGGTCACGCGGTGAACCGGCGTTCAACACACCTTCGACCGCCGGGCCGGACACGAGTATTGCCGTATTGCGATGGCTGACATCCACCGCTGAGCATTTTTGTGCGGTTAGGTCTTCCACCAGACCGGTGGCAGCAGCAGGATCGTTGTCGATTATCAGCCATTCGTCCGGACCAAGCCAAAGGGCGCTGCGTCCATTTTTAGTGGTAACACCTGCAGGTTTCACCGGCAATTTTAATCCAAGTGATTTGGTGAGTTTTGAAGCTGCTTTTGGCTCTGCCCTAAGTGCGATGCGACAAGCGGGCAGTGCTGCTTCAATCGTAATTGTGGAATTGGCGAACCGACGTCCGCCGTGGGGCGCGCGCAATTCAGCCTTTGCGATTTCAGCCATTGATACGCCCTCCATCCGGGTCATAAAATACCATGCCGGTTACCTCGACCTCGATGGTTTCATCCTCCATCGGCACATAAAGGGTGTCGCCTTCAAGCGAATGGCCGTTTTCAACCAGCGCCAGCGCAATTGAACGGCCCAAAACTTCCGACCAATAGGAGGAGGTTATAA
>JALTNS010000478.1 GCA_027000565.1 Rhizobiaceae bacterium
CTACTAAAAAGTTAACACCATGTTCCAATTATTTACATTGAAAAATTAACGATATCTACGCTGCTTCAGGAATCGGAATTTCGATCCTTAGCGGAACATCAATTGCCTTGTAGGCCTGCTCGATACTATCAAGGCGGGAATTATGGTCGAGCCTGAACAGTCGGTCGACGGTTTCGCGATTTTTAACACCCATTCGACGCTGCAACTCGGCCTTGGAAATCCCTAAATTTCTCAAGGAGATATAAAGACCTAATTTAAGCGCTGTCATCGAGGGGATATCGACGGCTGTACTGGGATTAATATCCTCTGGTGATGGCAATGGAACGTCCGTATTGTCTGACATTCGTGCAGCAATAGCCTCTTCAATTGCATCTAAACCGTGTTCCAGGGCCTGTTTTTTTGTTTCGCCAAATGTTGTTAGCTCCGGGAAATCGGGACTTGTTACAAGCCACATATCGCCATCTTTCTCCATATTTAATTCAAAGCGCATGGGGTCACCCTTTCAGTCCAAGGTCTTTTAGAATCTTGTTTACCAGTCCCTTGCCAAGTTCTTTTCTGTTTCCATGCATGGGTAGCTGCGATTTTCTGGAACCACGTCGAACCGTTAAATGCCCGCTACCACCACGATGATTTTCAAAAGTGCATCCGCTTTTCTTAAGCAGTTTTTTGAGTTCCTGTGCATTCATATGCTACTACTTACCACAAAGATGTGGAAGTCAACATAAGTGTGGAGTAAATCACACTGATTTTTTCAATTTCTCTGCATATTTAGTCGTTGTATAGACAGGCACATCTTCGGCAAAACCTTTAAGTGGAATTGTGTCGACCAGATGCAGATTGCGGGTGGAAATTTTCGCAAAGCCCGGACCAACCACCAGTGGCACGCCGACTAATTTGGTGGCGGCTTCAAGCCTTGCGGCGGCGTTCATTGCGCTGCCGATTGCTGTATAGTCAAAACGCAGGGACGATCCAAAGTTACCAACCGTGCAGACCCCGGATTCAAGTGCGGCGCCAATCTGCAATGGTGGCAGGCCGCGTTCGACAAGGTCGGGATTGGCCTTTTGAATCGCGTCGACAATGGCTTCGGCGGCCGCAAGCCCGAGATCGGCATGGTCGGGTTGCTCAAGTGGTGCATTCCAAAAACCCAACACCGCATCGCCCATGAACTTGTCGACAGTGCCATCACGTTTGAAGATTTCCCGCGTTGCAATTCCTAGCAGATGGTTGATCAGCTCGACCATTTGTTCGGCTGAAAGATCCTGTGTGGTTGAAGTGAAATTGCGCATGTCCATCAACAACACCGTGATCTCGCGTTTTTCGCCGCTTAACAACGCCTCGCTGTCCTGTTCCATCAATTGTTTGACCACGGTGGGAGACATGAACTGCGAAAATTGCTGTACCAGCACCGTGCGGCGTTGCTCACTGGCCTTATAAAGCGAATAGGCTTCAATAGCGACGATCAGGAACAGGCCAATCGCGGGCTGGGCGGATTCATACAGTTCCGCCCGCCAAAAATAGGCAGCAAATCCGGCAATCAGCGGCCCGAAAATCACCAGCGCCAACAGGGGAATTGCCAGCCACAGGCGGCGAAAGATGAATTTTGAAAACAATATGATCAACAATGCCGACCCAAGAAACCACAGGCGTTCAATATTTAACGCCTGTGGCGGCTTTGACAGGAAGGAACCGTTGAGAATTTGCTCGGCGATCAGCGCATGAACCTCGCTGCCAAGGCGCAAAACCTTTGACGGGGTGGTGTGAAACTGATCAAGGCCAACCGCATTGTTGGAAACAATTACAATGGTGTTTTTTAACGACGGGATTGACTTGCCGGACAGTACATCGACTGCCGATACCTTGGCGATATTGCCCTCACGTTCCCACAGCATTACCTGGCCTTGCGGCTCCAGCGGCAGAATGGCCGCGCCGATTTTGAGCGCGTCAAAACCCTGCTCGTTCATTCGAACCGCATAGTTGGCGATGCCCGCATAGATGCGCACCAGTTCAAGCGCAAAGGAGGGCCACAACTGATACCCTTCGCCGGTGGATTGCAGCCAGACCAGTGGCAATTCCCGCAATACACCGTCGCGGTCCGGTGTGCTGCGAATGATGCCGATGCCCGAGGCTGCGGCGTTAAAGGCCGGCCGTGAAGAAATTACCCCGCTGAAACCCGGCAGGGTTTGAGGCACAATGCCAACAATTGACGGAATGGCTTTGGGCACCATCCCGGAATTGGTCAATTCGTTGCCCAGACTTGCCGCCATAACTGATGGCGCGCGGGCCAACGCGCTGGCCAATGCTGCATCGCCCTCTTTGCCGCCGGGGCTGGTATCGGGTTCGGGAAACAACAGATCTAGACCAATTACCGCGGCGCCCTGTTTGCGTACCCCGTCGACCAGATCGCCAATAATCTTCCGGTTCCAGGGCCAGCGGCCATATTTGGCAAGGCTTTTATCATCTATCAGCACAAGCCTTACCAGACTTTCGCCAACGTCAACCGGCCGTGGGGAAAGCGTTTGATAGGCGTCAAAGGTCTTGCCGCGGAGATAGGATAGGGGCTGTTGGAAGATAAAGTGCGCGGCCAGCAGTATCAACGTTAAAACCAGAGAGGAATATCGAAATCTGGAAAACCGCATGGACTATTCGTTGCCGGATTTTTGGTCTTTGACACTGTTTGCCTCGACATCGATGTCAAACTCCGGGTCCTCAACGCCGTTGAAGTAGTTTTCAAGATACCGGTTTAGAGTTGCGCTGCTGCGAAATCGTGTGAGACCATCGATGACTTCGAGTTCGAGTTTCACATGGCGGCGGCCCTTTTTAATGCCCAGGAAACTCCAGAACAGGTCGTAAATCCGGTATTGATATTTCCCCAGGCCATCGACCTTTATCAATACCACCGGTCGGTCAGGAAATGCTTCAATCATGTCAAAAGCGCCGGTAAGATAGGGCGGGATTTCCTCCTTCTCGCCCTTTCGGATACTACCGGCGGGGAAAATCAGGATGCTGTTGTCGTTTTCCAGCACCCGTCGCATGATATCAAGGGTTTTGAGTTTTTGCTCTTCTCGTCTTTCCGGTGCCCATGATTTGGGGCTGCTCATCGGGATGGTGCCAAACAGCATCATCGGGCCTTTTTGCAGCCAGTGTTCATATTCAACATAATAGGCGGTCGGTCGAATGCGGGTAACCGTGTACAGAGCGCATAAAATCAGCGGTGGGTCATGGCGGGAAACGTGATTGGCAAGAATTATAGCCCCGTCCAGCCCCTGCAACTGTTCCTTGTTAGAACAGCTGACATTGTAAAACAGGTCATAATAAGGGCGCACAAGCGCAAACACCAAATGGCGGAGTAGCTTTCCAAAGGTTCCGTCAATAATACGTAATCCGCGCTTTTTGACCGGTGATTGGCTCATCCAAGGCTCCGCACATTATTAAAACCAATAAATTGCACAAATCTCACCCGCTGGCCAGTCGCAGGAGCGGGCAGGTAATTTCAGATGTTGGGCATGTTGCTAAAATTGTGAAGGCTGCAAATTCTATAAACAAACAGTCGGAACAGGACCCGTGTAATAAGGAGAACTATAATAGCTGCAGTCGATTGTCGTCACGTCATTCTCCTCTGAGCCCAGCGGTGGTAATCCAAATTCGGGTCCACCGCGGTTGTTCAGCCCCGGCAGGGATGCGTTGGTCGACTTGCAAACAGCGCTGCCGTCGTGGCGGCCTGCGGTACAGGCAGCATTTGCCTCGAGGCCCGGCCCAAAACCACCGGGGACGCCGGTGCCTGCAACCTGTTCCCGACTGTCCAGCAGTTTCATATCGTCATCATTGGCCCGTTCGACCCGCAATGAACCACCGTCGGATATACAGGCGAAACCCGGTTTGGTGATAACCCGGCGTTGGCCATTAACATTGCAAAACATTCGTCCGGCACGCAGCACGGATTTGGTAAATCCGTTGCCAACCAGCATGTCCATAATTCCGCCGCGAATGCCCAAAACGATGTGCGGTGTGGTAATTTCCATCTTGCCGGATTTTGATATCTGGCCGCCATAAAAGCGCACCAGTCCGCTGTTCATATTTACCGCTACCGCACCGCGATTTCTGCCGGGCTGATAGACAAATTCGTCGATCACCAGCGTTGAATTGGGGCCAATTTTGGCGCTTGATTCGTCTTCAAACACGATCATGCCCAATCCGGTCTTATTGCTTTTAAGCTGGTCACCAAGCGAGATCGGCGAACCGACCTGCAGATTTTTGCCACCTGAGCCGGAAATTCTGGTTTGCACCGCCGTCATGGTTCCAATGACTTCTGCCAGTGCCGGAGCCGGCATCAAGGATAATGTTACGGCCACAATTCCGAACAATTTTACAATCGGTTTTGTCCACATGGTAATTGCGCTCCAATCAGCGGAAAGTATAGGTGTAGCTCAGTCCAATTCCGTAGGAAGCCTGATCACGGCTTGAAACATCAAGGTTGAGCTTTCGATAAAATGTGGTGAGATCAATGCGGTTGCGTTCGTTCAACTCGAAGGCATGGTCCCAGCGCGCCATCCAGAAGTTACCATCAAACGTGGTGCCCGCAGTGGTGCTGAGGTCGGGAAGCTCGATGTAGCCGGCGCTGAGACTGATGCGGTGGGTCCAGGAGAGCCCGTCAGGTCTTGATACCAGAAGCCCGGCATAGCTAAACTCGCCTTCTATTGCCTGGCCAACAAACACACCGCCATAGGTATAATCAAACTGGCTTCGAACGGCCGCACCAATGGAGTGTTTTCCGGTCAGACGCATTACGCCTCCGGCTTCAGCGCGTATCCGGTAGTCGGTGAAAAGCAAATCAGATGAACTCAAATCGGCATAACCGAAATTTGCAAACAAGGTTGAATCAACCGATGGTTTGGCGGTGAATTTTGCCCGAATGCCGTATTCGCGGATTGCTGAATTTGATTGGAACGTGTTTAGGCTGCCATATACCGACGTGGCAAGGCGCAGGGAAGAAATGCCGGAATTGGGCAGACCCTTGTCAAAGGCCATCTCGACGCGACCCGCAGTTGCGGTGAACACACCGCCATTGCCGCTTAAATTGAAATCTCCGAACAGGCGGGCGACCCGGGCTTTCACGGTCAGCAATATGGCGTCGTCGGAAGGCGTATCAAGACTGCGGCGTACTGTGCCGTAAATTTCGCCATAGGGGTTCACATCGGTTCGATCAGAAATTGCGGCGGTTGCATCAAAATCAGAACGGACAACTTCTACACCGGCGGTCAACGACACATACCCGGTTATTCCGGACAGGCTTTTTTGAACCCGCCTTTGCAGTTTTTCCGCTTCGCGCATTTCATTAGCGGACAGTGTACCTATCGAAATCGCGTATTCTATTTGCCGCAAGGCCAATTCATAGGAACCGACGTGATTGTACAACCGTCCGGCAATCAACCGGGCTTTTGCATCGCGAGGATAGGTGATCAGATGTTGTTCAATGGTCGACAGAGCCTGATCATATTGGCCGGTATCAACTGCAATTGTTACAAAATTGGCCAGGCTTTCAGTATCGCCCGGGCTGGAAATCCGGTTGTTGAAAGCGTCCTGATAGGCTGAAGCAAAAGCGTTATTTGCACCAGATATTAAAAGCGGCACCGACAAAAAGGCCATAGCGATGATCTTGTGGGGAATTCTGTTCATCATCAGGCTTTCCAAATCACGTGCGTTCCGCGGATTTTTAGATCATTTTTGACAAAAAGGGAAACCGCATTGACGGTTTTCGACAGCAAAACTGTCCTATGGTCAAGATGTGTTGTAATAATGTCATAAACAGAACTGATAATGTTGATATGCAGTTTTACACAGGCCGGTAATTTGCTGGCAAATCAAACTGAAAATAATGGTTCTCATTGGCTGCCACCTGATATAAGTTGCACGTGCAACGATATAGGGTTCAACAAATGGCAAAAAAATTCGCATCCCAGGGCGACATGCAGGAGAAAAAAATCTCTTTTACCGAGGTTGGCAAAGACCTTTGGGCATTTACCGCTGAGGGTGACCCTAATACCGGGGTGATTATCGGCGACGACAGTGTGATGATTGTCGATGCCCAGGCAACGCCACGGCTGGCCAATATGGTTATCGAAAAAGTGCGGGGCGTCACCGACAAGCCCATCAAACATGTGGTTTTAACGCATTATCATGCGGTGCGGGTGCTTGGTGCTTCGGCCTATGGGGCAAGTGAAATCATTATGTCTGAAAAGGCACGCGCGATGGTTGTCGAGCGTGGGCAGGAGGACTGGGACAGCGAGTTTGAACGGTTTCCAAGGTTGTTTGAAGGGTATGAATCCATTCCGGGCCTTACCTGGCCGACGACCACATTTAATGATCGCATGAGTGTTTATCTTGGCAAGCGGCGGGTTGATTTGATGTTTATGGGCCGCGCCCACACGGCCGGCGATATTGTTGCTTACGTAGGCGACGAAAATGTCATGTTTACCGGCGATATCGTTGAATACAAATCCGCCTGTTATTGTGGTGACGGGCATTTTGGCGACTGGCCAACAACGCTGGATGCCATTCGGCGCTGGAATGTTGATGCGATTGCGCCGGGGCGCGGCGATGCGCTGGTCGGCAAGGATATGGTCAATGCAGCGCTTGATTCAACCGAGGATTTTATTCGCTCGACCTATAACCCGGTGGCGCGGGTGGCGCTTGGCGGCGGTACGCTAAAAGAGGCCTGGGACGCCTGCCGGGCTGAATGCGATGAAAAATTCGGCGATTACGCGATCTATGAACATTGCCTGCCGTTTAACGTGTCACGCGCCTATGATGAAGCTCGCGATATGGATACGCCGAAAATATGGACTGCGGCGAGAGATAAGGAAATGTGGGAGGCGTTGCAGGGATGAACCCTAAACCGTTGCCACATCATAGAGGCGAATATGTTTGTCCATTGTCATAATCGTCAGCTTTTCAAGCCTTGCCTGGGTCACCAGCATTCGGTCAAACGGATCACCATGATGTTGGGGAAGGTCTTTTACAGCCATGGCGTGGTCCGGGATAATTGGCAGAAACAAGTGGCCGACGTTGAGAACCCGTTCCCACAGATCGTTAGGAAGAGGCAGTTTGCCAATCGATCTTTTGATTTCTATCTCCCAAATTGTTGCAACACTCACAAATGTTGCAGCTTCTCCTTGAAAAATATTTCGCTGTTCAGGGCTGAGCTTTTTAGGTTCAAACATCGACCAGATCAGAATGTGAGTGTCGACAAGATAGCTGGTTGCCATTACTTTGTGTATTTCTCAAACCCGGTAGGAATATCATCGAAATCATCTGGCAATGTGAACTCACCTTCAAAGGCACCTAGTCGCGGCAGTTTCGTTTTGACCGGATTCGCTGCCGCAATTTTGACATATGGCTTGCCGTGTTTGGTCACGATGATTTCCGCGCCTTTCGCGGCTTTGGCGAGAATGCGGGACAGATCAGCTTTCATTTCTGCAACAGTGACGTTCATGGCAGGCTCCAGTTATGGCCATAATATAGGCCATAATTGTGCAGTCTGCAAATTGGGAACCACGTATTAATGGCGAAGATCTTCGAAATACCGCTGTATCCCTACAAGCGTTCTGCGGATCAGGATGTTCAAAAACCTGTTCGTCATCCGGTGGTCATCGTTGGAGCCGGGCCAGTGGGACTGGCTGCCGCAATCGAGCTGGCGCAAAGCGATGTACCGGTTGTGGTACTTGACGACAATGACCGGGTATCCTGGGGTTCACGGGCGATCTGTTTTGCCAAACGGCCGCTGGAAATTCTCGACCGGCTTGGCTGTGGTGAAGAATTTGTCGACAAGGGTGTGCAGTGGAACCTTGGAAAAGTTTTTGTCGATATTCAAAAGATATATGAGTTTGATCTGTTGCCGGAGAGTGGTCACAAACGACCGGCGTTCATCAATCTTCAGCAATATTATTTTGAAGCGTTTTTGGTTAGCCGGCTGAACCAATTGCGAGATGAAGGCAAACCGGTTGATCTGCGCGGTATGAACAAAGTCGTCAGGGTTGAGCCGCAATCCAGTGGCGTTGATTTGACTGTCGAAACTCCGGAAGGGGCCTATAATATAGGTGCTGACTGGCTGATTGCCTGTGACGGGGCCAATTCACCCATTCGTACCATGATGGGGCTCGATTTTGTTGGCCGGGTGTTTGAAGATAATTTCCTCATTGCCGATACTATCATGGAAGCGGAATTTCCGGTTGAACGCCGGTTCTGGTTCGATCCGCCGTTTAATCGTGGCCAGTCGGTTCTGCTGCACAGCCAACCGGATAATGTCTGGCGGATTGATTTCCAGCTTGGCTGGGACATCGACAAGAAGGAAGAGGCAAAAGAGGAAAATGTTGTCCGCCGCTTGAAAACCATGTTGGGGGAGGATGCAAAATTCGAACTTGAATGGGTCTCGGTTTACACGTTTCAGTGTCGGCGAATGGAAAAATTTCGTCACGGCCATGTGTTGTTTGCCGGTGATTCCGCCCATCAGGTGTCACCCTTTGGCGCACGCGGCGCCAATTCCGGCCTTCAGGATACGGACAATCTGATCTGGAAACTGAAACTGGTGCTTGCGGGCAAAGCAGACGAGAACCTGCTCGACAGCTACGATCATGAGCGGGTTTATGCAGCCGAAGAAAACATATTGAATTCAACCCGCTCGACCGATTTTATCACACCGAAATCTGACATCAGCCGGATATTTCGCGATGCGGTGCTTGCCCTTGCCAAAGACTATGAATTTGCCCGGCCACTGGTCAACACCGGCCGGCTTTCAGTGCCGGCCACCTATGATGCATCGTCGCTGAATGGTCCGGATGTGGCCGATTTGCCAAGGCGGACCAGACCGGGGTCGGCGGCCAGTGATACGCCACTTGGCGACGGCTGGTTAATGGATCAACTGGGTGGAAGATTTCAACTGCTGACCATCAACACCGATGCGCCGCCATCGCTGAATGTGGACGGGATTGAGGTTAGGCGGTTAACGCTAACCAGCGATGATGACCCAACCGGCGCTCTGTCGACGCGGTATCTCGGCGACCATGATTGTGCGGTTTATCTGATGCGTCCGGACCAGCATGTGGCGGCCCGGTGGATCCGGTTTGATGAGGGTAGCGTCCGCGATGCGGTCAGAACTGCGACAGGCAAGTGAGGAAACAGATATGGCTGAGTTAAATCTTGCTGCAAACATTGACGATCCGGATGGATTTTACAGCGAATTGCTGGCGGCTCACGAGGGCTTGAGCAAGGACGACAGCGATGCGTTAAATGCCAGGCTTATTCTGATTTTGGCCAATCAGATCGGCGACCGCGATCTGCTACGCCAGGCAATTGCGACCGCAGGTAAAAGCTAAACCACACCCCTGAAAACAGGAGCATCAAGACCATGCAAATCGAGAAAATCCACCACGTCGCCTATCGCTGCAAGGATGCCAAAGAGACAGTTGAATGGTATCGCGACAAT
>JALTNS010000479.1 GCA_027000565.1 Rhizobiaceae bacterium
CTGCTTTTCTAGTTTTTTGATAAATTCCGGGTCAAGGCCCTGCGCACCACGGTACTTTGAAGTGTTTTCACCACCGCTGGACGCATTGTTTTGCTGATTGAGATCGGCACCTCCGCCGGAAATCCGGTCGGTTGCCGAGCCCCCCTGACCGGTCAACTGGGCAATAACCTGCTCCACCGGTCCGCCAGGGGCAAACTGGATAACGGCAAACGAGATCAGCATGATGCCAAGAATGGTCGGGACCATCAAAAGCAAGCGTCTTAATATATATGCGCCCAAATTTCACGGCCTTTCGGTGATTCGCCGCATAATAACGGCGGTTATTCGGTAATTCAAACAGCGAATTTGCAGAAAAGTTAAGCCTTGCCGATCGCTTTGGCCTTTTCTTCATCAAACCACCATATTGATTCAGCGCCAAATCCATAATCAGGCTTTGGTTCCCTGAACCCGAACATATCCCAATAGGCAACCCGGTGGTCGGCGGCATACCAGTTGGGTATCCAGAAATGGTAGACCCGCAATACCCTGTCGAGCGCCCGCATGGCGATGATCAGTTCCTTGCGGCTTTTGGCAGCGCCAATTTTCTTGATCAATTTGTCCACGGTTGCAAGTTTGATGCCCGGATAGTTTCGGCTGCCTGGTCGATCGGCATATTCGGAGAAGAAAAACTGCTTCATTGAATCTTCGCTCGGGGTGGCACCAAATCCGGATGCAAGGCCGGAAATATCAAAGTCAAATTCCTCCAGCCGCGATTGATATTGCGCCGGGTCTACCAGACGAATGGTGGCATCAATGCCAATCGCCTTGAGATTGGTGATAAACTTGCCGAGAATTCGCTCAAATGTTGGCGAGCGAATGAGAAACTCAAGCGTAAACGGCGCGCCATCTTTGTCGACCAGCTGACGACCCTTGCGCTGCCACCCGGCTTTCTTGAGCAATTGAACCGCCTTGCGCAAAGAGGATCTTGAATTGCCCGAACCATCGGTTTTGGGCTGCAATACGGCTTCACCAAAAACCTCCTCCGGCAAATCGGCCCGCATCGGTTCCAGAAGCTCAAGTTCTTCGGTCGACGGCATCCCTTCAGCACGAAATTCGGACTTTTCAAACAACGACTGTGAGCGGGTATAGGAACCGTAAAACATCTGCGCATTGGTCCACTCATAGTCAAAACAAAGTCCAATAGCGCGCCTGGTATTCACATCGGCAAATTTCTTGCGCCGTGTATTTACTGCCCAGCCCTGCAGACCGGGGGTCTTTTCACTCGGGAATGTGCGCTTGATGACTTTGCCTTCTTTTAGTGCCGGAAAATCATATTCGGTCGCCCAGACCTTTGAGGTGAACTCCTGGCGCCAGAAAATCTTGCCTTTCTTGAAGGCCTCAAAAGCCGCCTGCCGTTCGCGGAAAAACTCGATGCGCAGAATATCAAAATTGTCGATGCCGATGGAAAACGGCATGTCTTTGGCCCAGTAGTCTTCGACCCGCTCATACTCAATAAAATTACCAACACTCAACTTGCCGACCCGGTAGGGACCGGAAGAAAGCGGCACATCCATGGTGGATTTATCAAATTCGTTTTCGGTGTAATAGATTTTGGAAAGGATCGGATACCCTACAAGCGACAGGATGGCACGGTCTGACTGTTTACCGTCAAAACGCAGTTCCAGTGTGCTTTTGTCAAGCGCCACAGCCTCAACCAGATTGATCAGACCAAGCGCCAGCGAGGGGTGTCCCTTGTCGCGCAATATTTCATAGGAAAATGCCACATCTTCGGCGGTTATCGGCGATCCATCGTGAAATCTGGCCTCAGGCCGAAGTTTAAACTGGTAGGTATTGCGATCCGGCGATATCATCACGGTTTCGGCCACCCGGCCATAAACTGAATCCGGTTCGTCCATGGTGCCGCTCATCAGACCTTCAAAACAGCTCTCCATGCGCGGCGGCGCTTCGCCACGCAAAATAAATGTATTGAGAGTGTTGAAGGTCTGAGGATTTTGGTTAAACGCCCAGCCGGAAACAGAAAATGCAAATGTTCCGCCTTTCGGCGCATCCACATTGACATAGTCGAAATTTTTGAAATCAGCCGGGTATTTCAACTCACCAAAGGCGGACAGTCCGTGCAGGCGAATGCCGGTTTTATTTTGCGCCAGCGATATTTCAGGCAATGACAATCCGGTTCCTGCAGCCAGCACTCCGCCGGCCATAACAACAAACCGGCGGCGGTCGAGTATGAGATTTTCCCAGGTCATCAGGTGTTATCCTTGATTTTTGCGGCCTTTTCGGCATCCCACCACCAGATAGTCGGAAAACCGATATCAAACTCCGGCAGTTTTTCAGGATGCCCGAAACGGTTCCAGCGTGCGGTGCGTTGAAATGGCAGGAACCATTGCGGCACCACATAATTGTTCCACAACAAGACCCTATCCATGGCCTTTGTTGCGGCAACCAGTTCTTCGCGATCCTTGGCAAATATTATTCTGTCTATCAGCTTGTCGATGGCCGGGTTTTTGATACCGGCATAATTGCGTGACCCCTGACGATCGGCAGAAACCGACCCGAAATAATCGCGCTGTTCGTTGCCCGGTGAAAGACTTTGCGCCCAGCCGGAACCAATCATGTCAAAATCGAAACTGCGCAACCTGCTGATATACTGGGCCGTATCGACCATGCGGTATTCCAGCGCTATGCCAATTTTTTCCAGCGCCTTTTTATAGGGCAATGCATAACGCTGGCCTACGGGTGAATAGTCCAGATAGGTGATTTTAAGCTGTTCACCTTTTTTGTTGACCAGCCTGCGTTTATCAAGGGTCCAGCCGGCCTCTTTCAGCAGTTTCAGCGCCTGGCGCAGATTTTCCCGCTCTTTCTTGCGATCTCCACCAACAGGATTTTTGTATTCTTTGGTAAAAACCTCTTCCGGCACCTGGCCACGCACGGTTTCGAGGATTTCCAGTTCCTTGCCTGTTGGCAAACCGGAGGACGCCAGTTCCGAACCTGAAAAATAACTGTTGGCGCGAAAATAGCTGTTATAAAATATCGTCCGGTTGAGGGTTTCAAAATCAAAGGCATAGTTGAGCGCCCGGCGCACCCTAATATCCTTCAACTGTTCGCGGCGGGTATTGAGAATGAAACCTTGCATAATACCGCGCGCCCGATCAGGGAACTTCTCGACTATCACATAGCCCTTGTCACGGGCGGGAAATTGTGAATATCCGGTGGCCCAGTCCTTGGCCGAATTTTCGCGGCGAAAATCATACTCATCCCCCTTGAAGGCCTGCAACATCACCGAACGATCAAGATAGGATTCGTATTGAATTTCATCAAAATTGTTCTGTCCGACATTCACATTGAGGTTTGCCCCCCAATAGTCCTTGACCCGTTCATAGGTAACCGATCTTCCGGGCGAAAATTTCGCAAGCCGGTAAGGGCCGGAGCCGAGCGGTGGCTCCAGTGTACCCTTGTTGATGTCCCGTTTGTTGCCATCCTTGTCGGTTCCTTGCCACCAGTGTTTTGGCAGGATCAACAATTGACCCATTATGTGGGGCAGTTCACGATTGTTTTTGACATTGAACGTGAAAGTGACCTCGCGGTCGCCGGTTTTTTCAGCCTTTTTTACATTGGCATAATAATAGGCCTGTCGCGGGTTGATCTCGATTATTGTGTTGAAACTCCAGACCACATCTTCAACCGTGATCGGTTTGCCGTCGTTCCAGCGGGCATCGGGGTTCAGTCGGAAACTGACGCTGGAATAATCGGCCGGATAACGCATGGCTTCAGCGATCTGGCCATACATGGCTGAAATATCAAGCTCGTCCAGCGACGAAGTCATCAAGGTTTCATAAAGCAGACCGGCACCTTCGGCCTGTTCGCCCTTTGGCAAAATCGGGTTGAATGTATCAAAACCGCCTAAAGACGAAAGCCTTACCCGACCACCCTTTGGGGCATCTGGATTGACATAGTCAAAATTGGCAAAGCCTTTTGGATATTTTGGTTTGCCGGTCAGTGCCGTTGCGTGGGACCATTCGCCGGGCACGGCGTCTGAACTTGCCAGCACCGCACCAGGTTGTAACCAGCTGAATGCCATAAGTAAGGCGATGAACAAATGCTTCATCAATGATCTCCCGAAAACCCGTTGTTTTTGCGATCATAGGGTGATTTGGGGCGTCTTGCAGGCTAAATGTGCAAAATAACAAAAATTTAATCACCCGTGATCGCGCTTTTTTTGAAAGCCATTTGAATTTTGCGAATTGGACTTGCCGCCAAAACGCAAAAAACCGGACACTTGTTACAAGTGTCCGGTCATAAATCACAATGATTAAGGGCGCGCCTATTCAGACGGCAGCGCCGCAGGTGTATCTGCAAGCGAACGCAAATAACCGATAATGCCGGCCCGGTCGGCGGTCTTTTTCAAACCGGCAAATCCCATCGAGGTTCCCTTGATGTGGGCCTTGGGTTTGAATAAAAAGGCGTTCAGTTCAGCATAGGTCCAGGTTTTACCTTCGCCGAAAGCCACCATGCCGGATGAGTAGGAAAACCCGTCAGCACTGCCGATCGGACGGTTTACGATGCCATAGAGGTTTGGACCCACCTTGTTTTTGCCGCCCTTGTCAAACGAGTGGCAGGCAGCACATTTTTTGGCAACTTTTTGTCCGGACGCCACATCAACCGAGGCAAGCATGCCGGCAATCGGTTCAATAGCCGGCTTGGCGCTGGCTTCCGGCTTGGCTGCGCCACCGCTGCTATCGCCGACTTCAATTTCAAAGCCGGGTTCTTCCGGCGCTTCGCTGGTGAAAATTGCATTGGAAAGGAATGAAAGGCCAAGAACGACAAACAGCGTTCCAAGCACCGCTCCAGCGATCTTGTTAAATTGGTATGAGTCCATAATCTAATTGCTCCGCATGATTGCTGCGATTTAATACACACGACCCGAATTTGCCGTGTGATCGTTGGCGTCCCTGATTTTGGCGGAAACTATGACTTTTGCACATATCTTGCAACACCTATAAAAGGCCGATCTAGTGAGACCAATTGACACGAGCAAATTGAACCAAAAATGACAGCTAGCGCCAGTGACCATACAATCATCATGATTCCGGCCCGAATGGCCTCCACCCGGCTGCCCGACAAGCCGCTTGCGGATATTTGCGGCATGCCGATGATCGCCCAGGTCTGGCATCGGGCAAAAGAGGCCAATATCGGCCGTGTGGTGGTGGCCACTGATTCGCCGAAGATTGTTTCCGCAATCCGCGCGATTGGCGGCGAAACGGTGATGACCGGCAAGGATCATGTATCGGGATCAGATCGTATTTTCGAGGCGCTGCAAAAAATCGACCCCGAAAAATCAGTTTCAACGATCGTTAATGTGCAGGGCGATTTGCCGACAATCGAGTCTGAAACCATCCGTGCCAGTCTGATACCCCTGCAAAACCCGGATGTGGATATCGCCACCCTGGTGGCCGAGATCACCGTTGATGAGGAGCGCACTTCGCCCAATGTGGTGAAAATGATTGGCACCCCGACCGGCAAAGACACATTTCGAGCACTTTATTTCTCCCGCGCCACTGCCCCCTATGGCGAAGGACCGTTATATCATCACATCGGTTTATACGCCTGGCGGCGCAAAGCACTGGAAAATTTTGTGGCCCTTCCCCCTTCACCGCTGGAATTGCGAGAAAAACTTGAACAATTGCGCGCGCTTGAAGCCGGAATGCGAATAGATGCCATACGCGTTGACACCGTTCCGCTGGGTGTTGATACTGCCGCCGATCTCGAGCGGGCGCGAAAAATTCTCGCAAAATAGACTGGAACATCCATGACCAAAAAAACCGGCAAAATCGCCTTTCAGGGCGAACCCGGAGCAAATTCCGATACGGCCTGCCGCGATATGTATCCGGAATTGGAGCCTTTGCCATGTGCAACCTTTGAAGATACCTTTGCTGCCGTTACCGGTGGCCGGGCTGATCTGGCGATGATCCCGATTGAAAACTCGATTGCCGGACGGGTGGCGGATATTCACCACCTGTTGCCAAATTCCAATCTCCACATTATCGGCGAATATTTTTTGCCTATACATTTTCAATTGATGGCCAGGCCCGGCATCACCATTGATGCGATAAAAACCGTTTACAGCCATGTCCACGCACTCGGCCAGTGTCGAAACATTATTCGGCAGCACGGCTGGAAACCGGTCATAAGTGGTGATACCGCCGGATCGGCCCGCATGGTCGCCGATCTTGATGACATGGATTGCGCAGCCCTTGCGCCTGAACTGGCGGCATCACTTTACCGACTTGATATTCTTGAAAAAAATGTTGAAGACGAAGACCACAATACCACCCGGTTTGTGGTTTTATCGCCGAGCCCGCAGGTGGCCCCGGCCAATAATGGTCCGGTGATTACCACATTCATTTTTCAGGTCCGCAATGTGCCGTCGGCGCTCTACAAGGTGATGGGCGGGTTTGCCACCAACGGGGTGAACATGACCAAACTTGAATCCTACCAGATCGGCGGGGCATTCACCGCAACCCTGTTTTATGCCGACATTGAAGGCCATCCGGACGACCAGTCGGTAAAATTTGCGCTGGAGGAAATGGACTTTTTCTCGGTGAAAAAGAAAATTCTCGGGGTTTATCCGGCCAGTGATTTCAGGCTGAAACAGAAATGAACACATATCTCACCCAAACCCGTTAAACCGGAAGGACCAACTATGGTTGCCTATGTACTTGCCGATACCAAAATAACCAATCCTGAGGCCTATGAAGAATACAAGACACTGGCCCGGCCGCTGGTTGAAAAACACGGTGGTAAATACCTTGCCCGCGGCGGCGATATGCATGTCGATGACAGCGATCTTTGGCAGCCTTCACGCCTGGTTCTGATTGAGTTTCCCGACATAGAATCTGCCCGCGCCTTTACGGACAGCGATGAATACGCTCCGATTAAAGCCCGCCGCCGTGCCAATGCCGAAAGCACACTGGTGATTTTCGACGGGATTTGACAGGTGGTCCCCTGAAGCAGTTGATTTACTGATTGGTTAAATATACCCTGCTGCTTTCATCGGAAATACCGGAATGAAATTGGCAAACCATGCAAAATTTTGAAGGCTTTGGGTTCGAGACAATCAAGTTTCTGGTTGATTTGAACAGAAACAACAACAAAGAGTGGTTTGCTGATAATCGCAAGCGCTATGAGCAATTCTATCTTGTTCCGGCCATGAACTATGTCAATGCCATGGAGGAGGTTGTTCAAAAACTCTCACCACCGCATCAGGCTTCAGCCAAAATCAACGGATCAGTGCGCCGCATCAATCGCGATGTACGGTTTTCGAAAGATAAATCCCCCTACCAGCCGCGTATTCATCTGGTATTCTGGACCGGTACTCACCCCAACCGCTCGTCGGCCATTCATCTGGTTATACACCCCAACGGCATTGGTTATGGTGCTGGGCAATGGGTATTCGAACCCGGTCAGATTGACCAGATGCGCCAGGCAATCTCTAGATCCGCCCCGCGAAAATCGCTTGAAGCAGCGCTTGCCATGGCCGAAGCGGCTGGCTGCACCATGGCAGCGCCGGAGTTGAAAAATGTGCCCGCCGGTTTTGAAAAGGATGTTGAATGGGCCGATCTCTACAAACGCAAATCGCTGGTTGCGCGCACCATGGACAATGTTGCAACACCGAAAGCGCTTTCAAACGGGGATGCTGTGGCCTGGTCGGCGGAGCTGTTTGAAAAACTGGCGCCGCTTAACCATTGGATCAACACCCATATCGGGAACTGATTTCAAACCGCCAGCGCATGAAGGGTTGAACCGTGCATCTTGAGCCATTGGCGTGAGGATTTTGAATGCGGGCAGGTTTCATCAACCAGTTTCCAGAACCTTGATGAATGGTTCATCTCGCGTAAATGTGCCACCTCGTGGGCGGCGAGATAATCAAGAATTTCCGGTGGCGCGAGAATAATACGCCAGGAGAATGATAATGTACCGTTCGATGAACACGAACCCCAGCGGGTTTTGCTGTCACGAATGGAAATTGATTTGGCCTTGACCCCAAGTCTTTCGGAATGAAATTCTACCGCTTTGGCAAGATCGGCGCGGGCCTGTTTTTTGAGATAATCAACCACCCGGCGCGGCAGGTGGCGGATATCGCCAAAAACATGCAGCTGCATGTCGCCATTGTCATCAACCCCCTTGACCAGCCCGCGCCCGCGACCCTGATGAACAATTATGTGCGGCACCCCGCGCAGCATAATTTCGGCACCATCGGCAATCGCACGTACCCTGGGCATGCGGGCGATTTTGGCGGCCACCCAGTTGCGATGCTTTTGCAAAAAACCGTCAATTTCGCCGTAAGCCGTATGGGGCGGCACCGACATGCGCAATTCCTCTCCACCGGGCTGAATGCGCAGGGTCAGGCGTTTGGCCCGAACATTTTCAGAAATAATCACCGGCACATCGCGACCATCCACATCAAGCCACGCCTTGCGCGGTTGCACGGGGGATTTTTTGACGGCGCGTTTTTGCAACAGCGGTAATCTCATGGGCCGGTTCTATCTGATTCGGGATGAAAGTTTAACCGGCCCGCCTTTCAGCCGCGCTTGCCGTAATCATGGCGATGGGTTAGGAACACCGCGATTTTCCCGTTTGCAGTTTAGCCTCCCATCGAAAGCCGCCGCCATGGCCCAAAAAAAGAACAAAAAACACAAATTGAAGCCGCGCTTGCCGCGTGGTTTTGTTGATCGTTCGGCCGGAGAAATTCGCGCCACCGAGGAAATGACGGCGAAAATCCGCGAGGTCTATGAGCGTTATGGTTTTGACCCGGTCGAAACCCCGATGTTTGAATATACCGATGCGCTGGGCAAATTTCTCCCCGATGCCGACCGGCCCAACGAAGGCGTGTTTTCGCTGCAGGACGACGACGGGCAATGGATGAGCCTGCGCTATGATCTGACCGCACCGCTGGCCCGCCATTTTGCCGAAAAATTCAATGATTTGCAGACGCCCTACCGCACTTACCGGGCGGGCTGGGTTTTCCGCAATGAAAAACCTGGTCCGGGACGTTTTCGCCAGTTCATGCAGTTTGACGCCGATATTGTCGGCGCACCCAATGTCTCGGCCGATGCTGAAATGTGCATGATGATGGCCGATACCATGGAAGCGCTGGGCATCGCACGCGGCGACTACGTGATCCGGGTGAACAACCGCAAGGTGCTTGATGGGGTGATGGAGGCCATCGGCCTTGGCGGTGATGAAAACGCCGAAAAGCGGCTGAACGTCATGCGGGCGATAGACAAACTCGACCGGTTGGGCGTCGAAGGGGTTCGCGCGCTTTTGGGCAAAGGCCGCAAGGATGACAGCGGTGATTTTACCGATGGCGTTGGACTGGATGAGGAGCAGATTGAAGGTGTATTACAATATATCGAAATGGCAAATTTGGGAGCTAATGC
>JALTNS010000480.1:0-1257 GCA_027000565.1 Rhizobiaceae bacterium
GTAGTTATGCAGGCGCGTGGCTATTACGTCGCGGGGTTTTTCTACCCTGGGAAGTTGAAGGGGTTTTAGACGGGCTTATGGCACCGGAGGAAGTGCGTGAGGGTTTGGCTAGGCTCAACCTACTTTAGCAGGTAGAGGGAAGTTTGGTCCAATCTCAGCAATCAGCATTTGGCAAGGTCAGTACCCTGGAAGCATCGCTTTATATGAAAAACCAACTCCTCCGAGACACCGATTGGTCAAGTATGGCTCATTCTTTGGAAGTGCGAGTACCTCTTGTTGACGTGCCTTTGTTACAAGCAATTGCCCCACTTGCAGTGACAGGTAGCCTCGGTGAAGGCAAATCACTTTTAGCCGGAGCGCCAACGCGCGCTTTACCTGAGGCTGTGACTCTGCGCAAAAAAACTGGCTTTTCGACACCGATAGCTACATGGCTTGAGAAAAGTGGTCTACCAGTGATGGATAAAATGGAACCTATTCCTCAGAGAATTGCTGGTCGGGCATCGCCAAAAGAGCCTTGGGCTCGAAGCTGGGTTCGACAACTTGTTGCTTGGCATCTAAAATCATCTAATGAGGCGATTATTGGAATTTGAGCTCAATGCGATAAAGTCGTCACTGCAGTGGCACTAGATAACAACAATAAAAAGTTGAGCTGGCGTGACCATTTAATGAACGTGGCTGTGAAGGGGGGGGATTGGCGTTCAATCCTGACACTGATGTCTGGCACGGTCGGCGGGCAGGCTATCGGCATCTTCTCCATGTTAGTATTGGCGCGAATTTACACACCGGCGAATTTCGGAGGATTTGCCTTTTTTATGGCGGCTACGGGTCTCCTTACCATTCTGGCGACGGGAAAATATGAACACGCTGTCTTTGTGGCAAAGACCCGGCAGGAGTCTCTGGATCTGGCCCAACTGACACTTGTGCTGGCCACAGTCATCGGTTCGGTTCTGGTTCTTCTGGCCCTGATTTTGAATGGTATGGTGGTCGGTGGGGATAGTTTTGCTATGCAGCGTTCTCTTTTACCTTTGATAGCTGTGGGCACTATTACCAGCGGTGCTTTTGCTGGTTACAACGCCTTCGCCATCCAGCAACAGATGTTTTCCCTTGTGGCCCGAAATCGTATTATTCAAGCTCTCATCGGGGCCACACTTGGCATCGGTCTCGGGCTAGCTGGTTGGGGCGCGCCGGGGCTAGCGATAGGGTTTCTTGCTGGTCAGGGCGTTGCGGCGGTGTTGCTTTTTAGGGCTGCGCGCGGGG
>JALTNS010000480.1:1267-2386 GCA_027000565.1 Rhizobiaceae bacterium
TTGCTGGTTCGTGCCCGGAAGCATATTCGTTTTCCACGTTATCTATTGATCGCGGAGCTGTTCAACAATCTTGGCAACAATCTCATTGCGCTTGTCACGCCCTCGCTCTTTGGCGCAGCCATTCTTGGGCAGTATAATTTCGGGCAGCGCGTGGCAGGAATGCCGATCACCATGATCGGCGGAGCCATGGGAGACGTGTTTCGCAGCGCCATCAGCCCACAAGCGGCGCGTCCTGAAGAAGTAACTGATCTATTTCGCGCTCATGCCTGGCGACTGGCTAAGGTAGCGGCGTTTGTAACCGTACCACTCGCTTTGGCTGCACCGCAGCTTCTGTCGCTGGTCTTTGGCGAACAATGGCACGAGGCGGGCGTCTATCTACAAATATTGTCGCCGCTTGTTTTTGTGCGGTTTGTGGCAAATCCCTTGAGTGTCACGCTGTCGCTGGCAGGGTGGCAAAAGCTCGATGCGGCACTTCAGATTTTGTTTGTCTTCAGCGCTGCGATTGCCTTAACACTTGGCTGGTGGAAGCAGAGTTTTCTCGTGGCTGTGATCGCGATTGGGGCACTGCATTTTGCAATCTATGTCCTTTATTTTATCGTCTCATATATGGCGGCAAAGGCAATCAGTCATCATGGGGAGAAATAATATGGCTGTAGAACAAGACTATTACGAGAATGAAGATTTCTGGTTGGAGGAAGTGTTTCTTAATCAAAAAGAGAGATTTCAGGAGATCAGCCGTCGCATTCCAACTGATGTTGACAGTCTGCTCGATGTTGGTTGCGGCAACGGAGCATTTGTTCATCTACTACTAGAGGATGAGCGAAAGTTCAGCGAAATCCATGCTACTGACAGATCAAAGGCCGCCCTCGGTCATGTAATGGTCCCCAAGACACCAGCTTCAATTGATGCGCTGCCTTTTGACGACCGTTCCTATGATCTGGTGAGCTGTCTGGAAGTGATCGAACATCTACCAATACCTGTCTTTGACAAGGCACTGCGTGAACTGACCCGGGTTGCCGATAAGTATATTTTGATAGGCGTGCCGAATGAACAAGATCTTGATAAGTCAATGATCACCTGCCCACATTGCCGTTCACAGTTTAACCCAGATTATCATAT
>JALTNS010000481.1 GCA_027000565.1 Rhizobiaceae bacterium
TCGTAACGCAGGCCGTCTTCGTTCAGTACCCGGTATTCATCAACGACGATAGCGTTATCGATGCTGCCCCCCAGTGCCAGATTGTTCTTGCGCAGCGCTTCGATATCACTCATAAAACCGAAGGTACGCGCGCGACTGACTTCTTTCACGAAGGAGGTGGTGGAAAAATCGATTTCAGCGGTACAGGGTGCGTCCTTGAAGGCCGGATGATCAAAGTCGATGGCAAAACTGACCTTGAAGCCGTCGAACGGGTCGAAACGCGCCCACTTGCCCTCTTCCTCGACAACCACGGATTTCTTGATACGCACAAAACGCTTGGGCGCGTCCTGCTCGATAATACCGGCCGACTGAATCAGAAATACGAAAGGACCGGAGCTGCCATCCATAATCGGTACTTCAGCAGCGCTGACATCGACATAGGCATTATCGATGCCCAGACCTGCCATGGCGGAAAGCAGATGCTCAACGGTTGAGACACAGACACCGTCCTGTTCCAGCGTGGTAGAGAGCATGGTGGCGCCGACATTCTGCGCGTCTGCCTTGATTTCTACCGGCTCGTTAAGATCGACACGGCGGAAGATCACACCCGTGTCTGGCTGTGCCGGCCGCAGGGTCAAATAGACCTTCTCGCCGGAGTGCAAACCGACACCGGTTGCACGAATCACATTCTTTAACGTTCTTTGCCTGATCAAAACTGTTTTTCCCATGCCCAACGCCGAAGTTGGAGCAGTGTTTGATAAAAAATCACCGCATTATCACATAATTACAGTATCAATTGGAAGCGCATTATCAGCCATTACAGACCAACAAGGGCGTTTTCCAGATAAAACTGCCTGTTTTATGGCAAATTTGCGACCAAAAGCACTCAAAATCGGAAAAAATCAAACCTGGCTGTTTTTCCGTCTTATACCTGATTTTAGTGCATTTGCGCCATTAATCCGCCTGGCGACGTAAAAAGGCCGGAATATCCAGCATATCCTCGTCATACTCGCCATTGGCGCCAACCGGCATATCACTGGTGCCGGTCTTGCGCATCACGGCCGGTTTTTCCAGTTCATCGTAATCGGTAACGGCGGCAACCGGCGGCTCTTTTTTAACCACCTTGATTTCTGCTGGCTGTGGCGTCGGCGCCTGAACCTTGGCTGGCTGACCCAGACCGGTGGCAACCACGGTGACGCGAATTTCACCTTCCAGCGAATCGTCAATGGCGGTACCCATAACCACGGTGGCATCTTCGGAAGCAAAACCGTTGATCACCGCGCCGATATCCTGGAACTCGCCCAGGGTCATATTGGCGCCGGTGACATTGACCAGGATACCGCGGGCACCGGACAGATTGACATCTTCCAGCAGCGGGCTGGCAATGGCGGACTCGGCCGCAAGCTGGGCGCGATCATCACCGGAAGCCCGGCCTGAACCCATCATACCCATGCCCATTTTTGACATCACGGTACGCACGTCGGCGAAGTCGACATTGATAACGCCCGGATTGGTGATCAGCTCGGTAATACCCTGCACCGCGCCGCAAAGCACATCATTGGCGCCGTTAAAGGCGTTCATCAGGTCGAAGTCGCGACCGTAAACGTCCAGCAGCTTGTCATTGGGGATGGTAATTAACGAATCGACATGATTCGTCAGTTCCTTGATACCCTGCATGGCAATCTTCATGCGAGCGGAACCTTCAAAGGCAAACGGTTTGGTCACCACACCGACCACCAGGATACCCATTTCACGGGCGATCTGTGCAACCACGGGGGCGGCGCCGGTACCGGTACCGCCACCCATGCCGGCGGTAACGAACAGCATATCGGAATTTTCAATCGCCTCCTGGATCAGCTCGCGATCTTCCAGCGCCGCCTGCTGACCGATTTCCGGGGTTGCGCCCGCACCCAGACCCTTGGTGATATTGCTGCCGATCTGCAGTGACTTGGCGCCGTCGAAACGACCCAGCGCCTGCGCGTCAGTATTGGTACAGATAAAATCAACACCGGCAATTCCGCTGTTCACCATGTGCTGAACCGCGTTGCCGCCACCGCCACCGACTCCGATGACCTTGATTACCGCATCTTGTGCGCCTGAATCCATTAATTCGAACATTGGCATGACCTTTCTCCTCTGTTATGAGATTTTAATTTTTGAATTTGTGTGTATTTTTTTGCAATTGTTTGTTTTTGCTGATGCCCAGCTATTAATTATTAAAAGTTTCCCTGAAACCAGTTTTTCATCCGCTCGAAAATTCCCTTTACGCCGCCATCCATCATGATGTGACTGGTGCCGTTATTGCGATGCTGGTTGCCGAACAGCAGCAGGCCGACACCGGTGGCGTAAATCGGATTGCTGACCACGTCAGACAAGCCGGAAACATGT
>JALTNS010000482.1 GCA_027000565.1 Rhizobiaceae bacterium
CAAGGTAGGCACCGCATTCAGCAAGGCCTTGAGATATTGATGTTGAGGGTTTTGGAAAATGTCCTCCAGCGTTCCCGCTTCCATGATCTGGCCATGGTAAATCACCACCACCTCATCGGCCATATTGGCGACCACGCCGAGATCATGGGTGATCAGCAGCACCGCCATATTGAGTTTGGTCTGCAGTTCTTTCAACTGGCCAAGAATTTTGGCCTGCATGGAGACATCAAGAGCGGTGGTCGGCTCATCGGCAATCAGCAAGGCCGGATGGCATATAAGCGCCATTGCTATCATTGCCCTTTGGCGCAATCCACCGGAAAGCTCCATTGGATACATATCATAGGCCCGTTCCGGATCGGGAAAACCCACCAGTTCAAACATTTCACAGGTGGTTTTTTGCGCTTCGTTTTTCTGCACATCGCGGTGCAAAGTCAGCGCTTCCTCGACCTGATTGCCAATTGTGTGCAAAGGCGACAGCGACGTCATCGGTTCCTGAAATATGATTGATATTTTACCACCGCGCAATGCGCGGCGTTCCGGACTGTCATCGTCCATCGCAGTCAAATCTACCGGCTCGTCACCAGGTTTTTCCGAAAAATAGATATGGCCACCGGTTATGCGCGCGACCCGTGGTGTGATACCAAGGATTGCCTGGGCAATGATTGACTTGCCGGAGCCGGACTCGCCAACAAGTGCCACCGTTTTTCCGGCAGGGATTCTAAAACTTGCACCCCGAATAACCTCAAGGTCGCCACCTTTCAGATCAATTGCAATTTTTAGATTTTCAACTCTGACTATGTCGTGTGTCGTTTTCGGCATACTCGGCGAACATTTCCGTCTTCTAATTTGAGCTCACAAAAACTTTGGTTTCCATGCCCGGTTTTCACAATTGTCGAGTGACATTCCATTGATACCCCAAGGGCAAGTTGGCACACAATGGCCACAATCGAAAGAGTGATTATTGCCGGTTTGATCACTTAACGGCAAAATCACCGGGAAAATAACTGTTTTCCATCCCAAATGTGCACGCCAACATGCGGAATTTCGAGATTTACAGCCTTGTGGGCCGGTAATTTTTGCAAAATATGAAAAACTATTCGCATGATTCCGCTGTGGGAGATTATCAAAGAGTGGGCGGGCAACTCAGTTAAGAGTGCAGAAACGCCACCAAGCCTTTCAGCAAAACTTTCACCATTGGGCGGTGCGATTGCCCATCTGTCCTTACGCCGTCTTTGCCGTTCTTCGTAAAATTTCTGTTTTGCTTCGGCAGAAGTCAGGCCTTCAAACTTGCCAAATGATATTTCCTGCAGTCGCTGTCTAGTGACGTAGTCGGATTTTGATCGACCAAGCTGTGTCAAGATTAATTCAGCCGTCTGTGTTGCCCGAACCAGAGGCGATGAAATGACGGGCATTGTCGGGATGTTGGAAGAATCAAGGTGGCTGACCAGCAGGGCAGCATTATCAATCGCCTGATTTTTACCGGTGGCGTTCAACCGGATATCCGATTGGCCTTGAAACCGCTGTTCGATGTTCCAATCTGTCTGACCATGGCGTATGAAACAGATCGGTGCGCTGATTTCATTTAGATCTATCAAAATTTGATGCCCAATTGTCTGCTGAAAGGATAATCTCCAATCTTTCAGGCATAGGTTAATCCTCAATACGGAGCAAGACAGATATGGGCCGCATTCCTGCACAACTGGATACAAGTTCAGCTTTTGGCACATACCGTCGCCACACATTGCGGCGCCTGGTGTGGCAGATGTGCGATGCACCGATATTTTCTGCGGCAACCCGCCGGCTATTGCGGAAAAAAATTGCCCGTAAACTGACCGGGCCCTACGATGTGGAATTTGACCACATAAACTGGCGGCTTTACCCGGAAGAAAACCATTGTGACCGGGTGATTTTTGCCCGTCATTCGTTACCTGAAAAAGCCGAACATGAGGCATTGCTGCCCCATATCAAACCCGGAATGAGTTTTGTTGATATTGGCGCCAATGTTGGATCCTATTCGCTTTTTATTGCCCGCTATTCCGGCAGCCGGGCGCATATACTGGCGCTGGAGCCGCACCCGCGCACCATTCAAAAACTGCGCTATAATCTGGTGGCCAATGGTGTAGATGATGCCAAAGTGCTGCAATTGGCCTGCGGGCCGGAACGCACAACAATGAAATTGTGGTCAGATGGCGGCAGCAATATTGGCCACACATCGATATTGAAAGAAGGCACGGCCAATGCGAAAATTTCCGTTGATGTGGAAATAGTACCGCTTGTGGATATCCTTGGCGAGCAAAACATTGGGAAAATTGATCTGTTAAAAATCGATATTGAAGGTTTTGAAGATCAGGCTCTTATGCCGTTTTTTGAAAATGCCGGAAAACTGCAATGGCCCGGCCTGGTGTTGATAGAAACAGCTCATCAATCTCTTTGGAAACATGACGTTATCGGCTGGATGCGGGACGCGGGATATAAAACCGTGTTTGAGACTACAGAAAACGTTGTTCTGCAGTTTGAAAAATAATTTGCTGCAGCGCAGCATTTTTTACTTGTAATGCCGCACCGCAGCATATATATAGATGCAGACGCAGCACCCCTCCTCCCGGGATAACCATGCAAGGATCGATGAAATGACCAAAACACCAGATTTTACCAAAGCTTTCGAAAGCATGTTCACCGCTTTTCCAACCGACATGAAAGTTTTCACAGATGCTTTCCAGAATTCTGCTGAATTCTCCGGCAAACTTGCCAAGATTGCTCTTGAAGCGGCGGAAAAAAATGCAGAACTTTCACAGGCCTGGACCAAAGACACTTTGGCCAAAATGGATGTTGTGACCGAAGTTCAAAAAGACCCTTCCGATTATGCGAAGGTTGTCTCCGACATTGCCTCCTCCCAGGCACAGGCCGCTCCCGAGCATATTGCGGCATTCGCTGAAGTTGCGAAAAAAGCTCAAATGGACACAGTTGAACTGATGCTCGCCGCTGGCAAAGATGCCCAGGCTGAAGCAACAGCTGTTGTCAAGAAAGCCACCAAAAAAGCTGCATAAGCTTGTTTGAAGGTTTCGACAATATCAGGGCGAACTTCGGTTCGCCCTTTTTTGTGGCCAATTTTCTTGCTCTGCGGCCAAAAATCGACCTATATCGATTGAACAGCCATAAGGTGTTCACATGAGCAATAAAATCAGCCCTATAGTTATCAAGCGTTATGCCAGCCGCCGTCTCTATAATACCAATACCAGCGAATATGTGACCCTTGATGAAATTGCCTCTCTCATACGCCAGGGTGCCGATATTCAGATCATTGACAGCAAATCAGGCGATGATCTGACCCGTCAGTTTCTGCTGCAGATCATCACCGAGCAGGAAACCGGCAGCGAAAGTGTGTTACCCCTCAACGTTTTGATGGATGTGGTTCGCTCCTATAGTGATCAGGCAGGAAGCGTGGTTCCCGATTTCCTGTCGCGTTCGTTTGAAATGTTAAAAAAACAACAGGAAGAATTGCTTTCTTCGGTGAGCAAAAATATACCGGACAGTATAAATCCGATGGAGATATTCAGCCTGGAAAGCTGGCAAAAGGCGCAGTCCGACATTATGAAATCGACGCTTGGTTCCTGGGGATTTTCAACTCCGTCTGATGAGGGTGAAGAGCCTGCCCCAAAACAACAGACCGATTCTGATCCTGCTGCAAAAGATGATGAAATCGCCGAAATGAAAAAGCAGCTAGCTGACATGCAGGAAAAACTGAAAAACCTTTAGGGTAATAGAACCGTTGGTCGACGATCCGCAAAATTTTTTGCTGACACTATTTGAAAAAGCCGTTGAAGCGGCAAATCCTGCCCATTGCCTTCCCAAATACCTGCCAGACCCTCCAAAGGGGCGCACAATTGTTGTCGGTGCAGGAAAGGCTGCGGCCTCCATGGCCAAGGCTGTCGAAGATCACTGGCAGGGCGAACTGGAAGGTCTGGTCGTCACCCGGTATGATCATGGGGCAGATTGCCGAAAAGTCGAGGTGGTTGAAGCGGCCCATCCGGTGCCTGATAAAAAGGGCATTGATGCGGCCCGGCGCATATTAACCATGGTTGAAGGTCTTGGAAAAAATGATCTGGTCCTGTGCCTGATTTCCGGCGGAGGCTCGGCACTTTTGGCAATGCCGGCTGGTGATATTTCATTGGTGGAAAAACAGGAGATCAACCGGAAATTGCTGAAGTCCGGCGCACCAATTGATCAAATGAATACTGTCCGCAAGCACCTTTCGGCAATCAAGGGGGGCAGACTTGCGGTCGCAGCCCATCCAGCGCGGGTTGTGACGCTTGCAATTTCCGACGTACCCGGTGATGATCCGGCAATCATCGCATCCGGCCCGACCGTATTTGATGAAACGACACCAAAAAATGCACTTGATATTTTGAACTTCTACAACATCGAACTGCCGGATAGTATTGCCCGTCATCTAAACAGCGCAGCCACAAAACCGTTCCAATCCGCACCGGAATCAGATTTCAGGTTAATCGCGACCCCTCAAAATTCGCTTGATGCTGCGGCCCGATATTGCCTTGATCATCGGGTGAGGCCGATTATTCTCGGTGATGCGATTGAAGGTGAGGCGCGCGATGTTGCTGCTCAAATGGCTGAGTTTATCCGTGAGTTTCGCCAAAATGACCTATCTGGTGACAAGCCATTTGCTGTGCTTTCCGGTGGCGAAACAACCGTTACAGTTAGAGGCAACGGGCGCGGTGGGCGCAATGCAGAATATCTGCTGGCGCTTGGTCTGGCGCTCGATCATGCACCCACTACCTATTCAATTGCCTGCGATACGGACGGTATTGATGGCAGCGAAAACAATGCCGGAGCCTTTTGGGGGCCATTAACCCAGTTGCGGGCGGCGGAATGCGGACTAAACCCGCAAGTACTGCTGGATAACAACGATGGCTACGGGTTTTTCTCCAAACTGGGCGATTTAGTCATCACCGGGCCAACCCGCACCAATGTCAATGATATTCGCGCAACACTGGTATTACAGCAGGAGACATAAGTTCCGCTACCGTGTCGGCACCGGTTCATCGCCCTGATAATCATAAAAACCGCGTCCGGCTTTTTTACCCAGCCAACCGGCGTCGACATATTTGACCAGCAACGGGCAAGGTCGTTTTGAATCCGCCAGCCCGTCATGCAGAACCTGCATTACCGAAAGACAGGTATCCAGTCCGATAAAATCAGCCAGTTGCAGCGGTCCCATCGGGTGGTTGGCACCAAGGTGCATGGCGGTATCAATGGCTGCGACCCCGCCAACACCTTCATACAATGTGTAAATTGCCTCATTGATCATCGGCATCAATATCCGGTTGACCATGAAACCCGGAAAATCCTCTGATACAGCGGTTTGTTTGCCGAGACTGGTGACAAAATTGCGCGCTGTTTCAAATGTGCTGTCTTCGGTTGCTATGCCGCGAACCAGTTCTACCAGTTGCATCAATGGTACCGGGTTCATAAAATGAATACCAATAAATTGCCCGGCCCTGTCGGTGTTGGAGGCCAGACGGGTTATTGGCAGAGATGAGGTATTGGTGGCGATTATAGCCTTTGGGTTAAGTACCGGGCACAGTTTTGAATAGATCGCCTTTTTTATATCTTCATCTTCAGTTGCCGCCTCGATAACCAGATCAACCCCGCCGATTTCCTCCATCGTCAAAGCCGGTTTTACCCTTGCCTGCGCTTCCTTGCATTCGGATTCTGGAATTTTGCCGGCAGCAACCTGACGGGCCAGATTGCCGTTAATCGTGGCAATACCGGATTTTACAAGGTCTTCACTGACATCCTGTAACAGCACATCAATTCCGGCCAGCGCACAAACATGGGAAATGCCGTTGCCCATCTGGCCTGCACCGATGACGCCAACACTGCGAATTATCTGAGTCATATTTCATCCGGGGCTCAGGCCAAAAAAAGGCCGGGAAATTCCCGGCCATGATAACATCTATTGTTCGAATGGTCAGCCCAATTCTTTTTCAAATTCCGGCAGGGCGATAAAAAGGTCGGCGACCAGACCATAATCTGCAACCTGAAAAATAGGTGCTTCTTCGTCCTTGTTGATGGCGACGATTACCTTGGAATCCTTCATTCCGGCAAGATGCTGGATAGCACCGGAAATTCCGCAGGCAATATAAAGATCGGGCGCAACCACCTTGCCGGTCTGACCCACCTGCCAGTCATTAGGCGCATAACCGGCATCCACTGCCGCACGTGATGCACCAACTGCAGCACCAAGTTTGTCGGCAACCGGTAAGATCACTTCGTTGAATTTTTCAGCTGATCCCAAAGCACGACCACCGGAAATAATAATTTTTGCGGAAGTCAGTTCAGGCCGGTCACTGTCGGAAAGAGCCGCTCCGACAAATTTGGAAAGCCCCGGATCTCCAGCTGAAGCGACAGTTTCGACAGATGCCGAACCACCGTCACCAACTGCGCCAAATCCTGCAGTTCTAACGGTGATAACTTTTTTGGCTTCATTCGACTGAACCGTTTGCAGGGCATTACCGGCATAAATTGGACGTTCGAACGTATCGCCACTTTTAACCGCAACTATGTCGGAGATTTGCATCACATCAAGCAGGGCTGCAACCCGTGGCATGATGTTTTTGCCATTCGAGGTGGCAGCGGCAAGTAGTGTGTCATAGTCATCAGCAAGGCTGATTATCAGAGCTGCCATCGGTTCTGCCAGTTGGTGCTCATATTCATCACCATCAGCACATAAAACTTTTGCGGTACCTTGCACTTTGGCTGCCGCATCGGCCACAGCAGCACAACCCTTGCCGGCAACCAAAATATGAACATCGCCGCCAATTTCGCTGGCCGCACTCATCGCCTTGTGGGTTTGGTCACTCAGATTTTCATTGTCATGTTCTGCAATGAGGAGAATTGTCATGGAATTATTCCTGATCTGGAAAGTGAAGTATTGGGGAAGCTAAAGCACACCCGCTTCGTTTTTAAGTTTGTCGACAAGCTCAGCCGCCGACCCGACAATAACCCCAGCCTTGCGGGTTGGCGGTTCAACGGTTTCAATTACATTCAGCCGTGGCGCGGTATCAACACCAAAATCTTCCGGTGATTTGATGTCGAGCGGTTTCTTTTTAGCCTTCATTATATTTGGCAATGAAGCATAACGCGGCTCGTTCAAGCGAAGGTCAGTGGTAAGAATAGTCGGCAACGTCACTTCCAACGTCTGTAATCCACCATCAACTTCGCGGGTAACTTTTGCCTTGTCGCCATCGATTTCGAGTTTTGATGCAAAACTTGCCTGGCTCCAGCCAAGCAGGGCTGAAAGCATCTGGCCGGTCTGGTTGCAATCGTCATCAATGGCCTGTTTGCCCAATATTACCAGCCCGGGCTGCTCTTCATCGACAATGGCCTTGAGCATTTTGGCGACCGCCAGTGGTTCGATCAGATCATCGGTTTGAACCAGAATTCCGCGATCGGCACCCATGGCAAGGGCGGTCCTGATGGTTTCCTGTGCTTTTTGCGGTCCGATTGAAACGGCGATGACTTCGGTTGCTGTTCCTGCTTCACGCAGGCGCAATGCTTCTTCTACTGAAATTTCATCAAACGGGTTCATCGACATTTTAACATTGGTCAGTTCAACGCCCGATCCATCGGACTTGACCCGGATTTTTACATTGTAATCAACGACCCTTTTGACGGGCACAAGAATTTTCATCGGCTTCAGCCTCCTGCGAAAAAACCATCTATCCTGGATATAGTATCCGGCAAATCGCCATACCGCCTATCCCTGCCGATTGCAATGGCATTTTCAGCGGTGAAAAAACTTCCTGATAAATGGCAATTGGCTGAGTGCAAATAATATAACAGCGGCGAGCACTATTGTTGGCCCTGAAGGCGTATCAAAAGCCAGAGAGCCGTATAGACCTGAAACAATCGCGCCGACACCGATGATTGAGGCAAAAACAGCCATTTGTTCCGGCCCTGTTGATATTTGTCTGGAAGCCGCCGCTGGAATTATAAGCAATGCGGTTATCAGCAAAACCCCGATAATTTTGATTGATATGGCAATCACCATAGCCACCAACAACATGAATACCACATTGGCTAATTGTGGTTTCATGCCTTCTGCCTGGGATAGTTCCGTACTCACGGTTGCAGCAAATATTGATTTCCAGAACAGGATCAATAGGCTGAGAACAAGCGCGCCACCGCCGTAGATTACCGCGATATCGATTTTAGATACGGCGAGAATATCGCCAAACAACAGGCCCATTAAATCAATCGGCATCTGGCTCATCAGCGCAAGCACAACCAGCCCCAGCGCCAATGTCGCATGAGAAAGAATGCCTAGTAACGCATCGGAGGCAAGGCCGCCACGGCGCTGCAAGTACAGCAGCACCAGTGCCACTGTCGCTGAAACTATAAACACCGCAAGGGCAATGTTGATTTCAAACAGGAATGCCAGCACCACACCGAGCAGGGCCGAGTGGGCCAGCGTATCGCCAAAGTAAGCCAACCGCCGCCAGACAATAAAAGAACCAAGCGGTCCGGCAACAATTGCAACACCCGTTCCGGCAATCAGCGCGCGAACGAAAAAGTCATCCAGCATTTCCAGGCTCCTTGCCTTCGTCGCCTGCAATTTTGTGAGAACTGTCTTCCGGGTGGCAGCGGTTGGTAATTGATCCGTCCCCGTGACGAACGGTGCCATCCGGCAAATGAGTATGGTCGTGATTATGCTCATATCGGGCAAGAATGTTTGAGGCTCCACCACCAAAAAGACGAAGATACTCATCACTTTCAGCAACAATCTGCGGGGTGCCGCGGCAACAGATATGTCCATTAAGGCAGATTACATTATCGGTCGCCGCCATCACCACGTGAAGGTCATGGGAAACCAGCAGAATTCCACAATTCAGTTGGTTGCGAATTTCAAGAATCAGGTCGTAAAGCGCAATTTCACCACTAAAATCCACGCCTTGAACAGGTTCGTCGAGAACCAGCAGTTCCGGATTTCGGGCAATCGCGCGGGCAAGTAATACCCGCTGAAATTCTCCCCCGGAGAGACTTTGAACCTCGGATTTGGCTAAATGCCCAACACCAGTCAACGACAATGCATCTTCTATCTCACGGGAAGACAAGGCGGCGGATAGTTGCATCAGCCGGTTGACCCGAAGCGGCAACATCGCATCAATAGCCAGTTTTTGCGGCACATAACCGACTTTAAGCCCAGTTGATTTTATGATTTTCCCCTCAACGGGCGAATAAATACCAAGTGCCAGACGAACAGTGGTTGATTTTCCCGAGCCGTTAGGACCAATCAACGTGACAATCTCTCCTTTACTCACGGAAAAACTGACGCCACGCACAAGCCATTTATTGCCGATCTGGTAGCCGGCATTTTCGAGGCTGACGAGTGGAGAGGGGGTGGTATTCAAAAACTATGTCCGGCATTGAGGTTTATATAAAGAGGAAGTCACCCTATATCCGGCCGGGTGATGAGCGCAACTTTGATATTGAATGGATTTGGTCTTGAGGTCCAAAACAGGTTTGCATTGGAAAAAAGCGCCCGCGGTGGCGATACTGTTGCTATTTTTTGCGGTATTACCCGCCAATGCGGAACTGCGGGTGGCTGCATCAATCAGGCCGCTTCATTCGCTGGTTTCAGCGGTAATGAAAGGTGCTGGTACGCCTGATCTGATAATTGATAATCTCAACTCGCCCCATTCGAGCGGCCTGAAACCATCACGCGCAGGCATTTTGGCCAAGGCTGATGTTATATTCTGGATTGGCAGTGATCTGGAAACCTTTCTGGAAAAACCGGTAAAGACAATTGGTGCAAATGCATATTCGGTTGTCTTGGGCCGCCTCGACGGACTGACCCGTTTTGTTCAGCGCCGTGCCGGAGAAAATGGAAATGTGATCGCGGATGTAAAAAGTGCTGCCGATCCGCATATTTGGCTTAGTCCAATAAACGCAGCCATTATGGCTGACAAAATTAGCATAGTGTTATCGCAGGCCGACCCCGAAAATCAAAAATTGTACATGGCCAATGCAACGGCAGTTAAATTACGGCTTAAAAAATTAAACCAAGAGATTGATGCAATCTTGCAACCGGTAAAAAACCAGCCCTTTGTGGTTTATCACGATGCCTATCAGTATTTTGAGAATAGGTTTGGCCTGCAATCTATCGGTTCGCTGACCGATGCATCATCATCCAGACCAGGTGCCCGCCGACTTTCTGTCATCAAAAAAGAAATCGCCAAATATTCAAAAATCTGCGTTTTCAGCGAGCCGCAATCTGTCCGGCAGGCGAAGAAGGTTTTGGGTGATGAAACCCGGACAAGATTAGCGGTGCTGGATTTGTTTGGTGGAGAATTTGAACCGGGCCCCGAACTTTACTTCCAGACCTTAAGATCGATAGCACATGCGGTATTCGCCTGCCTGTCTGGCAAATAGCAATCCAGCCCGTGATATTTCACAGTGCTTGTTCAGATTCTGTTTTTTTGCGGTGCCGCCAGAACATGCGGATTGTTACAATCGCCACGCCGAGCGCAAGCAAATATGATATCGCCGCAGCCAATGCGTGGTTGAACGGTGAGGCAACCTTGAGAGGCGCAATAATTGGTAATTGTCCGTCACCGGATTCTCCGCCCGGCTCAACTTGAACAAATAGCGCTGCCAGAATTGCCGATTGCCCGTCAATCTCTCCTATTCCTTCCGGAAATGTCCGCGCAATTCCGATACGATCATACCAATACCAGATATTGTTTTTAAGATCGGCCTTAGGGTAAGACCACATCATACTGACAGCGTTGGCACGCGTTATGCCATTGATGGATATTTTTCCATCCGGTGCTCTTGGCTTCAAGCGGGCAGCTGGCAAACGGTCGGTTTCTCCAACCCATCCGCGATCAACGAGAACGACATAGCCGCTGTCTTCAATAAACGGGGTAATCACCTGGTAACCGGCTTTGCCATTTTGTGATTTTTCGACATAACGCTCAAGGTCATGGCGATAAAACCCGCTGAGACGCACCCGTAGCATGTTTACATCATAGCCATATTCAAGCCCTGCCTCAATGTCGGTCAACGTGGCCTGTTCTGAACCGGGAATCTGTGCCGCCTGTTCAACCAGCTGATCATGCCATTGCATCCATAAAACCTGCCAGGTTCCAAGGGCACCAAGACCAGCCACGATTGCCAGCGATCCGATAGCAAGCAGAAAAGTTCGAATAGCTTTGCCGGTGATCATTGTGTCATTCTCTACTGTTGGCTCTTCTGTCTGGCGATTCGAGACTCACCGGCTTGTATCGCTGCACTGTACCGCATCGACCACTTTCGCGCAAAGTTCAAACGACACAAGCCTGTGTCGTTTTCATCCGGTTTTAAGGCTGACCCGGTGAAATTCTTGTTTTTCAACAATGAAGACTGATCCCGGTCAGGCCGGGAATTAATTGACCTTTACGTAAAAATAATTCAGTCTAAACGTTTGAAAACAGGGTTTTTTAATTCAAATCGATTCAAGGCTTGGCATGCGTCAAAAAGCGCGCTAGGGGAATTTGGAGTTAATTTGGACTTGGGCGTGAATTTTTGAAAATTGCGCCAAAAACATTTACGTAAAAGGAAGAAATTATATGGCGCGGAACAAGATTGCACTCATCGGATCAGGTATGATTGGCGGTACGCTGGCCCACCTTGCGGGCTTAAAAGAGCTGGGCGACGTGGTACTGTTTGATATCGCGGAGGGTATTCCGCAAGGCAAGGCGCTGGATTTGGCCGAGTCTTCGCCGGTTGACGGGTTTGATGTAAAATTGTCAGGCGCGCAAAGCTATGAGGCGATTGAAGGAGCGGATGTTTGTATCGTAACCGCCGGTGTTGCCCGCAAGCCTGGCATGAGCCGTGACGACCTGCTTGGGATCAATCTGAAGGTCATGGAACAGGTGGGCGCGGGCATCAAGAAATACGCACCAAACGCTTTCATCATCTGCATTACCAACCCGCTTGATGCCATGGTCTGGGCATTACAGAAATTTTCCGGCCTTCCTAAAAACATGGTTGTTGGCATGGCTGGTGTGCTTGATTCATCGCGCTTGCGTCATTTTCTTGCCGATGAGTTTGATGTCTCGGTTGAAGATGTGACCGCATTTGTTTTAGGTGGCCATGGCGACAGCATGGTTCCGTTGGCAAAATATTCGACCGTTGCCGGCATTCCTTTAACTGACCTCATTAAAATGGGATGGCTGACAAAAGCCCGGATGGAAGAAATTTTTGATCGCACGCGCAAGGGCGGCGGCGAGATTGTCGGATTGCTGAAGACCGGTTCGGCTTATTATGCGCCTGCTGCATCCGCCATCATGATGGCGGAGAGCTTCCTCAAGGACAAAAAGCGCGTGGTGCCCTGTGCTGCCAATCTCAAGGGCGAATATGGTATAAAGGACATGTATGTTGGCGTGCCGGTAATTATCGGCGCCGGTGGCGTTGAGCGGGTAATCGAGGTTGATATGGCCAAACCCGACCAGCGGGCATTCGAAAAATCTGCTGCAGCAGTTGCCGAGCTTTGTGAAGCCTGCATGGAAATTGCCCCCAATCTCAAAAACTGATTTTGCAACATCGCGCCAAACTTTTTCAAAAAAGGATTATCTATGAACATTCATGAATATCAGGCCAAACAGGTGTTGAAGGAATTTGGTGCGCCGGTTGCCGACGGGGTTGCTATCCTGTCGGAGGCTGATGTGGACAAGGCGCTTGCGGCTCTGCCCGGCCCTGTGTGGGTGGTAAAAAGCCAGATTCATGCCGGTGGTCGCGGCAAGGGCAAGTTCAAGGAACTGGGAGCAGACGCCAAGGGTGGCGTACGGGTTTCCTTTTCCAAAGATGAAGTGCGTGCCAATGTCGAAGAGATGCTCGGCAATACGCTGGTGACCAAGCAAACCGGCCCTTCCGGTAAACAGGTCAATCGGCTCTATATCGAAGATGGTGCCGATATTGATGAAGAGCTTTATCTCTCGATTCTGGTTGATCGCGAAACCGGACGTGTGTCGTTTGTGGTATCCACAGAGGGCGGTATGGATATTGAATCGGTGGCGGAAGAAACACCTGAAAAAATTCATACAATCGCGATTGATCCACTGGCGGGCTTTACCGATGGCGATGCGATAAAATTGGTTGAGGCACTGCACCTCTCGGGTCATGCAGCTGCAGAAGCCGCCAAACTGTTTGAAATTCTCTACCGGGCATTTACCGACAAGGACATGAGCCTGTTGGAAATCAACCCGTTGATTACCACCAAGGACGATCATATCAAGGTGCTGGACGCGAAAATTTCTTTTGATGGCAATGCGCTTTTTCGCCATGCGGATATTGCCGCCTTGCGCGATGAAAGTGAAGAAGATGCGAAGGAAATCGAGGCATCAAAATACGATCTTGCCTATATCGCGCTTGATGGCGAAATCGGCTGTATGGTCAATGGTGCGGGTTTGGCCATGGCAACCATGGACATCATAAAGCTCTATGGAGCTTCACCTGCCAACTTCCTCGATGTGGGTGGCGGAGCGACAACCGAAAAGGTAACGGCTGCATTTAAAATTATTACCTCCGACCCGCAGGTCAAAGGCATTCTGGTCAATATTTTCGGCGGTATCATGCGCTGTGATGTAATTGCTGAAGGAGTGGTTACAGCGGTAAAAGATGTCGGCCTGAAAGTGCCGCTCGTGGTGCGACTTGAAGGCACCAAGGTCGAAGAGGGCAAAAAAATTGTCAACGAAAGCGATGTGGACGTGGTTGCCGCCGATGATCTTGACGATGCGGCTCAAAAAATTGTCGCGGCTGTGAGGGGATAGGAAATTGAATTCCTTCCAGATCATGAGTGTAGGATTATTGCTGATCATTGTTTCATGGTTGGGGCCGATGTTCCAATCAACCGCCAGGGGTTATCTGCATTGGGATATTAAGGAGACAGACAAAATAGCCTTTAGGTTGATGGCCAATTTCCCAATACCACCCATAAGAACACTCTTTTCTGGCGTGCTTGTGTTTTTCTTCGGTATTTTTTGGAAGTTCCAGGTTGAAGGAACCGTTTGGTGAACAGGCATTTTCAAAATCTGTTGCCTTTATTATTCACACAGTTACACGTATACTGTGCTCGAAAAGGAGATGAATAATGGCTAAAAATATAACTTTGAGCGTGGATGAGGAAGTGCTGAAAAAAGTGCGCATATTGGCGGCAAAACAGGACACAACAGTTAATGCTATCGTTCGCGCGCATTTAGAGGCCCTTGCCGGTGCGAATGAGGACCGGGAAAAACGTCGTCTTGAGGCACTCGCTAACTTGCGTGAAATGAGCAAGAATTCCGGCGTGAAACTTGGGAAGAACTACAAGTTCAGTCGGGAGGATGCCTATGAAGAGAGGCTTCGTTGATACCAACATTCTCATATATGCCGCAACTGGACGGGAAGACGAGCCAGCAAAGTGGGAAATGGCGCATGAGTTACTCCGTGAGGCTGTATTATGGCTGTCGGGTCAGGTGCTTGCCGAGTTTTATAATATTGCCACCGTTAAACATCGCCTTGCCATTGATCAGGCCAATTCATGGTTGGAATATCTGGAACAGTTTGATTGCCAACCGATTGACCGCGAAATTGTTTTGGATGGAGTCGCAATATCGCAACGCTATAAAATTTCTTACTGGGATGGAGCGCTCATTGCTGCAACAAAACGATTGCATCTTGATATCCTTTACACCGAAGACCTCAATCACCGCCAATCCTATGAATCTGTCACCGTCATCAACCCGTTTCTTGAAAACTAGCGCGCCACTGGAGATTTCTTAAGTTTCATGCCCACCCCTGCCAGCCATTATTGCTCCAAAGCCATGCCGGTAGCACTGTTCCACGCATCCTTAATGCTGGCGGCACCTGCCGCCAATGCTGCAGGTGATAACGCTATCGTCGATGCCTTTGGCAAGGCCTGTTTGCCCGAACGGTTGAGTTTTGAAAAATCCAGTACCCGCGCCGAGGCAATTGGCTGGAAGCAAGTGCTGCAATCAGATAACCCCGAGCTTGCAAATGTCATTGCCAAGGGTGTGGCCGCTGCTAATGATCCGGAGAATCCCGACTGGAAAATGGCTTATAGCCTTTTCAGCAAACAAACCGGAAACAGGCGCCTTTATTTGGTGGTGACCCGGTTCTATGCACCGGAGGTGCTCACACTCATTGGCTGCTATGTCTATGATTTCAATGCATCAAAGCCCATCGCACCAGAAGCCGTGAGTAAGTTGCTCGACCACACAATTGCCTATTCCACATTGGACAAGACTGGCGATGCCTACATCGATCCTTCTCAAATAGTCTCCTATGTCTGGGGACCGCCACCTTCACTGCCTCGGCAGTTCGACACCTATCTTTCATTTATACCCGAAAACAGCCCACTGGTTGAGAAAACCGGATTTTCAGGCATTGTGCTTAAATCCAGTGCCTCAGAGCCCCGGTTGGAAAAAACCAAATAAACAGGAACTTTCATGTCCATCCTTATTGACAAAGACACCAAGATCATCGTTCAGGGCCTGACCGGGAAAACCGGAACCTTTCATACCGAGCAGGCACTGGCCTATCACGGTACAAAAATGGTTGCAGGAACCCACCCCAAGAAAGGTGGCACTAACTGGACCGGCTCCGGTGGTGAGACATTGCCAATCTTTACCACGGTTGCGGAAGCCAAAGAGGCAACCGGCGCTAATGCATCGGTCATCTACGTGCCGCCTGCCGGTGCCGCGGCTGCAATCGAGGAAGCCATTGAAGCCGAGATTCCGCTAATTGTTGCAATTACCGAAGGTGTGCCGGTACTGGATATGGTGCGGGTCAAGGCCAAACTGGATATGTCTAAATCCCGCTTGATTGGTCCCAACTGTCCAGGCGTAATGACTCCTGATCAATGTAAAATTGGCATCATGCCCGGCTCGATTTTCAAAAAAGGCAATGTCGGTATTCTTTCGCGTTCCGGGACTCTGACTTACGAGGCGGTGTTCCAGACAACGGTTGCCGGACTAGGCCAGTCGACCGCTGTTGGCATTGGTGGCGATCCTGTCAAGGGCACAGAGTTTATCGATATTCTGGAAATGTATTTGGCCGATGATGAAACCCATTCGATCATTATGATCGGCGAAATCGGCGGTTCTGCAGAGGAAGATGCAGCTCAATTTCTGGCCGATGAGGCCAAAAAAGGCCGCTCCAAACCAACTGTTGGATTTATTGCCGGACGCACCGCCCCTCCAGGTCGAACCATGGGCCATGCCGGAGCCGTTATATCCGGTGGCAAGGGTGGTGCAGAGGATAAAATTGAGGCGCTTGAGGCTGCGGGTATCAGGGTTTCACCGTCGCCTGCGAAGCTTGGCGAAACACTGCTGGAATTGTTGAAAGAGGAATAAACCGGTCGACATAATTGGGAAATAATCAATCGACGACCGCGAAATCAGGAACCATATGCGGGGTGTTCCGCATACATCCGGGAGGCGGGGAATAACCCGCAGAAAAATATGGCACGTGAGCAAATCAATGAGGCCTTTGCACGAACCTCGTTTTTATATGGTGGTAATGCTGCTTATATAGACGAGCTTTATGCCCAGTATCAGGAAAACCCGAATTCGGTGAATGCTGAATGGCGCAGCTTTTTTGCAGCCCTCAAGGAAGAGGATGCTGATATTGCCAAGAATGCCCGTGGAGCCTCATGGAAACATGAAAACTGGCCGGGCGCCGAAAACGGTGAGCTTGTCTCTGCGCTGGATGGCGATTGGGCAAGTGACCCTGTTGCTGGAGAAAAAGTGGTGGGCGAAAAAATTGCCGCCCATGCCAGAGCCAATGGCAGGTCATTGAATGACGAGGATGTTCATCAGGCAACCAGGGATTCCATTCGCGCAATAATGATGATCCGCGCTTACCGCATGCGTGGCCATCTTCATGCTGATCTTGACCCGCTGAAACTTGCCGGGAAAAAAGAAGCTTACAACGAGTTGCACCCGTCATCTTACGGATTTATCGAAGCCGACTATCACCGGCCTATTTTCCTGGATTATGTATTGGGGCTTGAATTTGCAACCATTCCGCAAATGCTGGAAATTTTGCAGCGCACCTATTGCTCTACCATGGGTGTGGAATTCATGCATATTTCCAACCCGGAAGAAAAATCGTGGGTACAACAGCGTATTGAAGGGCCGGACAAGGGCATTGAGTTCACCAAAAACGGTAAACTGGCAATTCTCAACAAGTTGATTGAATCTGAAGGTTTTGAACGGTTTCTTGATGTTAAATACAAGGGCACCAAACGTTTTGGTCTGGACGGTGGCGAATCACTCATTCCGGCCCTTGAACAGATCATCAAACGTGGTGGCAATCTTGGTCTGAAAAATATTGTTCTTGGTATGGCCCATCGCGGCAGGCTGAATGTGCTGGTCAATGTGATGGCCAAACCTTATCGGGCAATTTTTAATGAATTTCAGGGTGGTTCGTATAAGCCGGAAGAGGTTGAAGGTTCCGGTGACGTCAAATACCATCTGGGAGCTTCTTCCGACCGTGAATTTGATGATAACAAGGTCCATCTTTCGCTCACTGCCAACCCGTCGCATCTTGAAATTGTTAATCCTGTGGTGCTTGGCAAAGCGAGAGCCAAACAGGACCGGATAGAAACAGCAGGGCCGGATGGATCCCGCGTACGTGATCAGGTGTTGCCATTGCTGCTGCACGGAGATGCGGCATTTGCCGGGCAGGGTGTGGTTGCCGAATGTTTTGGTCTTTCGGGATTGAAAGGCCATCGCACCGGTGGCTCGGTGCATTTTATCATTAACAACCAGATTGGATTTACCACAAATCCGCGATTTTCACGATCCTCTCCCTATCCTTCGGATGTCGCAAAAACTGTTGAAACGCCAATTTTTCATGTCAATGGAGATGATCCTGAAGCGGTTGTTTATGCGGCAAAGATTGCAATCGAATTTCGACAGAAATTTCACAAGCCTGTGGTCGTCGATATGTTTTGCTATCGCCGGTATGGTCACAATGAGGGTGATGAGCCGGCATTTACCCAACCGATCATGTATCGAAAAATCAAACAACACCCCACAACCATGAACATATATGCGGACCGGTTGATTGAGGAAGGGGTTATAAGCCGGGCCGAACTGGACCGCAAACAGGCGGATTTCCGCAAGCACCTTGAAGCAGAATATGTGGCAGGTGAAACTTACCGCCCCAACAAGGCTGACTGGCTGGATGGTCAGTGGTCAGGTCTAAAAGTCGCCGAAACTGAAGATGAATTGCGACGCGGACAATCAGGCGTACCTCTGGCTGAACTGAAAGATGTTGGTCAAAAGCTGACGGTGTTGCCTAACAATTTCAATATTCACAAAACCATTAAACGGTTTGTTTTAAACCGGCGAAAGATGATTGCCGACGGGACCGGCATTGACTGGTCAACCGCAGAGGCCCTTGCATTTGCCACCCTTCAGCTCGAGGGACACAAGGTGCGCCTGTCGGGGCAGGATTGTGAGCGTGGCACCTTTTCCCAGCGCCATTCTGTCTATTATGATCAGATCACCGAGGATCGTTATATTCCATTGGCTAATCTCGGTGAGGGGGCGGCCACCTATGAGGTAATCAACTCGATGCTTTCCGAGGAGGCTGTGCTTGGTTATGAATATGGATTTTCTTTGGCAGAACCGCGTGCATTGACCATTTGGGAAGCGCAATTTGGTGACTTTACCAATGGCGCGCAGGTTATTATTGATCAGTTTATTTCGTCGGGCGAGCGCAAATGGCTGCGGATGTGCGGATTGGTATTACTGTTGCCGCATGGTTATGAAGGCCAGGGACCGGAGCATTCATCTGCACGGCTTGAGCGTTTTTTGCAGTCCTGTGCCGAGGATAATATGCAGGTCGCCAACTGCACCACGCCTGCGAATTTTTTCCATATAATTCGCCGTCAGCTAAAACGGGAATTTCGCAAACCGTTAATTGTGATGGCTCCAAAATCATTATTACGGCACAAACGTGCGGTTTCTGCCCTGGATGAAATGGCCGAAGGAACCTCATTTCACCGTCTGCTTTGGGACGATGCGGAAAAACTTTCCAATGAAAAAATCAAACTTGTTGCGGATGAAAATATCAGGCGTGTGGTAGTTTGCAGTGGCAAGGTTTACTTCGATCTTTATGAGGGCCGGGAAAAACGCAACATTAATGATATCTATATTTTGCGGGTGGAGCAGATTTATCCGTTTCCGGCTAAAGCATTAATCAACGAATTGTCCCGGTTCAAAAACGCAGAAATTGTCTGGTGTCAGGAAGAGCCCAAAAATATGGGTGCATGGGCATTTATTGAACCCTATCTGGAGTGGGTTCTTGCCCATATCGGGGCAAAATACGCTCGGGCCCGCTATTCGGGCAGACCCGCGTCGGCGGCGACCGCATCTGGCCTGATGTCCAAACATTTAGCGCAACTGGAAGCATTTATTGAAGATGCGTTGGGTGAATAAGCGACCGGTCTAAAATAGAACTCTCAATATCCGACAGGAAAGAGAACAAGAAATGGCAATTGAAATACGTGTCCCCACCCTGGGAGAATCTGTGACCGAGGCCAGTGTCGGCCAGTGGTTCAAGAAAAAAGGTGAGGCAGTCAAGGCCGATGAACCATTGGTCGAGCTTGAAACCGACAAGGTTACACTTGAGGTGCCGGCACCATCAGATGGTATGCTTGAAGAAATAGTTGCCGCAGAAGGCGAAACCGTCGGAGTTGATGCGCTTTTGGCGTCATTTTCCGCCTCTGATGCCACGTCTGGATCCGGTGGCGGTAACAGCGCGGCAAAACCTGCCAGCAATCCAGCGCCAAAACCTGCAGAGGCTTCAAACCGTCTTGTGGATATTGTGGTGCCAAGCGGTGGCGAATCCGTCACCGAGGCGGAAGTTGGTGAATGGTATAAAAAGGCTGGCGATCAGGTTTCGGTCGATGATCCGCTGGTTGAACTGGAAACTGACAAGGCGGCGCAGGAGGTGATGGCGCCGGAGGCCGGAGTACTGGAAGAAGTGCTTACACCAACCGGAACGGTGGTTGAGGTTGGTGCCGTTCTTGCCCGCATTCGGGTTGGCGCTAAAAGTGCTGCCGTTTCTGCAGCGAAACCGGCGGAAGCCGTTACAATTGTTCCATCGCCATCAGTTTCTGCCACTAAAAGCCCGGAGAACAAGAGCGTGATGCCGGCATCACCGGCGGCTGCAAGGCATATGGCTGAAAACAAAATAGAGGCAGACAGTATTGTTGGATCCGGTAAACGGGGCCAGATTCTAAAGGAAGACGTTATGGCGGCAATTGACAAGATTTCAGCTGAACCTGCTCCGTCAACCACAATGGAAGTCCCTGCTGTAAATATTGCACCGGCGCCTTCTGTAGTTGCCGGAGATGACGGCGTGAGGGAAGAGCGGGTCCGCATGACCAGGTTGCGTCAAACCATTGCCCGGCGGTTGAAAGATGCACAAAATACCGCAGCGATGCTAACCACATTCAACGAGGTTGATATGGGGCCGGTAATGGAACTGCGTAAACAGTACAAGGAACTGTTTGAAAAAAAGCACGGGGTAAAACTTGGCTTTATGGGGTTTTTCACCAAAGCCGTCTGTCAGGCCCTGCGCGATGTTCCCTCGGTCAATGCCGAAATTGACGGTACAGATTTGGTTTACAAAAATTATGCCCATATCGGCGTCGCAGTCGGCACGGCCAAGGGGTTGGTCGTGCCGGTTGTCCGCGATGCTGACCAGATGTCTATTGCCGAAGTTGAACAGGAAATCGGCAACCTTGGCCGCAAGGCCCGGGACGGTTCGCTTTCGTTGAGTGAAATGCAGGGCGGGACCTTCACGATATCCAACGGCGGTGTTTACGGTTCGCTGATGTCAACGCCAATACTCAACGCCCCGCAATCAGGCATATTGGGCATGCACAAAATTCAGGATCGCGCCATGGTCGTTGGCGGTGAAATTGTTGTGCGGCCGATGATGTATCTGGCTCTTTCCTATGATCACCGGATTATTGACGGCAAAGAAGCGGTTACCTTCCTTGTTCGGGTCAAGGAAAGCCTGGAGGATCCACAGCGTCTGGTACTGGATTTGTAGTGTGATCTGGATTGGCGCATCTGTTGTTCTGTTGATTGTTGGCATGGGAATCATGGCGGCTCTTACCCAGATTGCCGAATATCCCGAACTTGTGCCAACTGTGGCAACGCTCGATCTCGAACAGGCCCAGAGGCAACATGCGGATGCGCTTAAAACCGCTGCCCGGCGGTTTGAAAAGAAGCCGACACTCACTATGAGCCGCAAGGAGTTTGAATATTATTTGACTCTTGCGATTCTAACCAAAGACCGGGTTCACCAGTTGGAGGGCCTGCCGAATGGGCCTAAAATTCGAAAAAAATGGCGGCGTGAACTGATTTCTCAAATCAAGGAAATTGCATTGGAACGTAATGTGGAGCGCGGATTGTGACCGGATCGTCGGGTGACAGGGTTGCGATTGTCACCGGCGGCAGTCGCGGTATTGGCCGCGCTTGTGCTTTAATGGCAGCATCCCGTGGTTACAAGGTTTGTGTAAATTACATCAATAATGAAGATGCTGCCAATAAAGTGGTGGCAGAAATATGCGATGCAGGTGGCAACGCTATTGCGGTTAAAGGTGATGTGGCAATTGAAACTGATATCATCGATATGTTTGCACAAACCACCAGCCAGCTAGGCCCGGTTACTGATTTGATCAACAATGCCGGAATTCTTGACCAGGAAGGCCGACTTGACGGGTTCAGCGCTGAACGCATCGCAAGAATTATTGCGGTCAATGTTACCGGTTCCATTCTTTGCGCTCGCGAGGCGGTCAAGGCAATGTCGACCCGACACGGCGGCAAAGGTGGCACTATCGTCAATCTCTCTTCGGTTGCAGCATCAATGGGAGCGCCTGGTGTTTATGTGGACTATGCGGCAAGCAAGGGGGCGATCGATACATTTACCCTCGGTCTTGCCCGCGAGGTTGCCAATGAGGGCATTCGCGTGAATGGTGTGAGGCCAGGGATCATTGACACCGATATTCATGGCTCGGGAGGCAGTCCCGACCGGGTTGAAGCTATGAAACACGTAATTCCCATGCAGCGCGGCGGATCTTCTATGGAAGTGGCCGAAGCCGTGTTGTGGCTTATGTCCGATGAGGCTGGTTATATTACCGGGACAACTATTGATGTTTCCGGTGGCAGATAGGTTCTGTTCCAGATTTTGAAAGGTTTTTGAAATGTCCGATATGTTTGACGTGGCAATAATTGGTGCCGGGCCGGGCGGCTATGTTTGTGCCATCAAGGCGGCTCAACTGGGCCTGAAGGTTGCGATAATCGAAAAGCGCGAAACCCTCGGCGGTACCTGCCTTAATGTCGGTTGCATCCCGTCCAAGGCACTGCTCCATGCTTCTGAAATGTATCACGAAGCCGGGCATGGGATGGAAACCCTCGGCATTGACGGTATGAAACCAAAACTTAATTTGAAAACGATGATGGCGCACAAGGATGCAGTGGTGAAAGCCAATGTGGATGGCGTCGCTTTTTTAATGAAAAAAAACAAAGTGACGACCCTTTATGGCGTTGGCTTGATCAAAGCGCCAGGTACGGTTGAGGTTACAACCAATGACGGCAAGACCGTTACGGTCGAGGCCTCAAATATTGTTATTGCCACCGGTTCAGATGTGGCGGGCGTGCCCGGCGTGGATATCGATATTGATGAAAAAACCATCATTTCATCGACCGGCGCACTGGAACTTTCAAAGGTGCCCAAGACCATGATCGTAGTTGGTGGCGGAGTTATCGGGCTTGAACTCGGTTCGGTATGGAACCGGTTGGGAAGCAAGGTCACGGTGGTTGAATATCTGCCGACCCTGTTGGGTGGCATGGATAGCGATGTGGCCAAACAGTTGAAACGCTCGCTTGCCAAACAGGGCATGGAATTTCACCTGTCGTCCAAGGTAACAGCTGTCAACGCGGACAAGTCCGGCGCAAAGGTTGTTTTTGAGCCGGTCAAGGGTGGCGAAAGCAAGGAAATTGAAGCAGATATTGTGCTGATTGCCACCGGCAGGCGCCCTTATTCGGACGCGCTTGGCCTAGAGGCTCTGGGGGTTGAAACGGAACGCGGCAAGGTTAAAACCGATGCGCACTGGCAATCCAGCGTGAAGGGTATATACGCAATTGGCGATGTTACCGATGGGCCGATGCTTGCCCACAAGGCGGAAGATGAAGGTGTGGCGGTTGCTGAATTGCTGGCCGGACGGGCGGGCCATGTCAATTACGATGTCATTCCCGGCGTGGTTTACACTCAGCCAGAGGTTGCTTCTGTTGGTAAAACCCAGGACGAACTAAAGGCTGCCGGAATAAAATTCAAGAGTGGCAAATTTGGATTTATCGCCAATGGGCGTGCCCGCGCCATGAACCATACCGAGGGATTTGTAAAAATCCTCACCGATGCCGCGACCGACAAGGTTCTGGGTGCTCATATAATTGGCTTTGGTGCCGGTGAACTTATTCATGAAGTGACGGTTCTGATGGAATTTGGCGGCTCGGCTGAAGATATGGCCCGTACCTGCCACGCCCATCCGACCATGTCGGAAGCGGTTCGCGAGGCGGCAATGGCGGCCTGGGAAAAACCCATTCACATGTGATCTTTTTCCATATGTGCCCGGGTTTCAGTATCAATGATGGCGCGAATTGCACTGATTACCGGATGGCTGTCCATGTGTTTTTGCCCATAGGACAGGTTGAATCCATAGTCGAAATCATCCGGGTTTTTGCCCTGATTGTGCTGCATGATTGTTTCAAGTTTATCCAGTCCGCGGGCAATGCGGCCTTCAGGCGATGATGATTGTTCATATTCATCCCACAGCCCTGTAATCTCCGCACGAACCTTATAAGGTAAAGTTGATGTGAGCTTTAGCAAATCCTGGCGCTCGCGTTTCGCCCGCCCGTCACCGGCAGTCTGTTCGGTCGCCGGCACATCGCCGGATAGCGCTTCACCAAGATCATGAACCACGCAGATTTTCAGCAGCTTTGCCACATCGATATCGCCCAGATGATCGCCAAAAACCATTACCCACAGGCAAAGCCGCCAGGAATGTTCGGCGGTGCTTTCACATCGCCCGCTTGTCAAGTGTCCGCTGCGCAACACATCCTTCAGGCGCTCGGCCTCCTTTAGAAAAGAAAGGGAATTTAAAATTTGATCCGGATTCATTGACGGTTTCATAATTACTACCTGTTCGACGAACCATTGACTCTTGCTCAAAAGCGACTAGAACGCAATTCATTATGGTTGAGCGCAATATAGCATCATATCTCGATAATCCGGCTGATTTCGCCATGCAAAAGCACGGCAATTCAGGCGTGCAGGTTGAGCTTGTTATCAAACCTGCTTGCACTATAAAAACCACCAAAATCACCTGAACTAATTGATTGGCCCGTCTGTCCTGCACTCTCCTGGAACTGACGGGAGAAGAGCCGATATCGGGAGAGGGTAAAAGGAATTACCAAAATGGGTTACAAAGTTGCAGTCATAGGGGCCACTGGAAATGTTGGTCGCGAAGTTTTGGATATTCTGGCAGACCGGTTATTTCCTGCTGACACTGTTGTCCCGGTAGCCTCACGCCGCAGTCAGGGCAAAGAAGTTTCTTTTGGCGACCGCACACTGAAGGTCAAATCGCTTGAAAACTACGATTTCAGCGATACTGACCTGGCGATCATGTCGGCCGGTGGTGCGATATCGAAAGAATGGGCCCCAAAGATCGGTAAACAAGGTTGTGTGGTGATCGATAATTCTTCCGCTTTTCGTTATGATCCGGATGTGCCGCTGATCGTGCCGGAGGTAAATGCCGACGCGATTTCCGGCTTTGCCAAAAAGAACATTATTGCCAACCCCAATTGCTCGACCGCACAATTGGTAGTTGCTCTAAAACCGTTGCATGATCGCGCTAAGATCAAACGGGTTGTGGTTTCCACCTATCAGTCGGTTTCCGGTGCCGGCAAAGAAGCCATGGATGAACTGTTTAATCAGACCCGGGCGGTTTTTGTGGCTGATCCGGTTGAATCGCACAAGTTTACCAAGCGCATAGCTTTTAATTGCATTCCCCATATTGATGTTTTCATGGATGATGGTTCGACCAAGGAAGAATGGAAGATGGTGGCGGAAACCAAGCGGATGCTTGATCCCAATATCAAACTGACTGCCACTTGCGTTCGTGTACCGGTATTTGTTTCCCACGCGGAGGCAGTGAATATCGAATTTGAAAATGAGATTTCTGCTGATGAAGCCCGCGATCTGCTGCGTGAATCGCCCGGCTGTCTGGTGATCGATAAACGTGAGGATGGCGGATATATTACGCCTTATGAAGCGGCTGGTGAGGACGCGACCTATATCTCGCGAATTCGCGAAGACTACACTCTTGAAAACGGGCTGAACCTTTGGGTGGTTTCTGACAATTTGCGCAAAGGGGCAGCTTTGAATACCGTTCAGATTGCCGAGTTGCTGATCAATCGCGGGTTGATTACGGCTAAAAAGGCAGCGTAGCTTTAGCCCGTGGCGGTTTCGGGCTTTGCCCGAGCCCGCGCGGGGGTGCCTTGCGCTTCACCTGTCGGTTCAGTGGCGGCGGGACGGTTAAACTTATTGATTTGCAACAATGTTTGCCCTGCCGCAAATGTTGGTGGTGTCCTCTCAGAAATCGCTGGCGATACCTTTGACTTCCCAATCACCGAATCGCGCAGGGTCAGGGCCGTTGCGACCCCCAATTTCTTTTTGAGTTACCTGCTTTTTCGATTTTACCCGACGGTCTTCCGCTTCCATCAGGGCGCGTTTCGCCGCGGCAGAAATTTTTGCAGTTCGCACCTTTGGTTTATTCTCGTTTAAGGTCTCTTTAACCATTCAAGCATCGTCTCTTTGATTATCCAGGTATTTTAACAATATTGCCAGATTCCTGCATTACCCCGATAGTCTAATGCAAATGACCGGGTTTGAGGACCATGCTGCACGAAAATTCAAAATTCAGTTTTCTTGATCAACCACTCAACTGGTTGATGTGGAGCTTGGCAACTATAAAACTGGCCATGTTTGCCATATTTACGCTGACTGTCATGCAGACCAGTGTATCGATGGCTAAAAATACAGACGCAAACACACCGATTGTATGCAGCGGAAAAAATCTGCTTGCGGATCTTGAAAAAACAAATCCGAAAGCCCTGGCCGAAATCGCCGAGGCGGCAGCCAAGGTATCCAATGGTGCATCCCGTTTCTGGAAAGTGGAAAAACCCGGCCGCGCAACCTCATGGTTGTTGGGCACCATGCATTTTGCTGACCCACGGGTGACAGCTCTTCCTCCGGTAATGGAAAATGCGTATTCGGCAGCGCAAACGGTGGTGATTGAAAATACCACAGTGCTTGATCCGGCCGCCATGCAAAAAGCAATGGCGGAACTGCGTACATTGATGTTTTTTACCGATGGTTCGACATTGGAAAAATATTATGATCCGGAAACATTGAAACTTCTGGAATCCCGGATGGAAGGGCGCAGTTTGCCCTACTTCCTGGCCAAGCGCATGCAGCCGTGGGTGGTTGCAACCGCGATTGCCATTCCAATGTGTGAAGTAGAGCGCAAACACCGTAAACAAAAAGTGCTTGACCAAATTCTTGGACTGCGGGCGCAAAAAGAAGGTAAAAACCTTGTCGGGCTTGAGAGCGTTCGTGAACAAATTGGCGCAATGGCTGGTCTGCCGCTTGATTTTCACCTGAAGTCACTGGAGGAAACCATTAAACTGGGTTCCAGACTTGATGATATGATGGCGACAATGCTTGAGCTCTATCTGCAAGGTGATGTGGGTAAATTCATGCCGTTGATGAAATATCTGTCGAAGGAAACAGCCAGCAGCGAGGGTTATGCTCAGTTTCAGGAAGTGATGATCACCAGGCGAAATCGCACCATGGCAGACCGAGCCGGGCCACAGCTGGAAAAAGGTGGCGTGTTCATGGCGGTTGGTGCTTTGCATTTGCCTGGGAAACTGGGCGTTGTGCAATTGTTGAAAGATGCGGGTTATACGGTAACACCGGCGCTATGATTCACTTTGTAATCACTATAATCGGGCCCGCTGGCCAATAGGTGCCCTGCGACAAAACCGGGCTATAAAGCGAAGAGATTGACCCATCGAGAAACAATGCATTCGGGGTTTTCAATTGGTCGCGAAACAACATTGCAAAGTCCCGGAACCGGACCCTTTCCTGCGATATTGCAAAGTAGATATCTTTACCGTCAGCGCTGACCCCGACACCGTTGCGAATTTTCAAGGAATCTGAATTTTTCAGAAACCGCGGATGGATTTTGCCATCGATAACCAGCATTGGCCCCGACTGGGTGGCAAACTGCGGCTTGATTCCGGATGAGATGTATTGACCGGTTTCGAGGACACCGGCTTTGCCCATACCAAAAAAGAAGACACCATTGGGCAACAGGTGAAAGTTTCCATATCCGCCACCGGTGGAAATAGGTTTTTTCTCAATACCGTTTTCCACATAGAGCCCGACCGGCGCAAAGTCTTCGTGATACATACCGCCATTCATGGCAAATTCCAGCCGAATTCCGGTTGCCTTGAATTGTCGCCTGAGGGCAGAAATTGAGCCATAGGCCTTGCCATTGGCATCGTTCAGTTTGAGCGAAAGTTTGGCCGATGCAGCATCAAACCGGCAAATTATGTATCGCCCATAATCGATGGATTGCCGCGTGCACGGCGGCGGCGTACAGCTGCCGAATATCAGGCAATAGATGGTCGCAAGAATTTCAAACATTCCAAACTCTAATCCGCAGACAGCAAAAATTCGAATTGAATTGCGGAAAAATTTCGAATAAGTCGATTTGAACCCGCATTCATTGATTTTTTGGGTGTTTTGCTTGACCGCGTGGTGGAAATTATCCCATACATTTTTTTGAATTTGAGCACGAGGAATGTTAATTCATGGCAAACGACAGCAAATCTCCGCGCACCTTATATGACAAGATCTGGGACGATCATCTGGTCCACCAGCAGGATGACGGCACCTGTTTGCTTTATATTGACCGGCATCTTGTGCATGAAGTTACAAGCCCGCAAGCCTTTGAAGGTTTGCGTATGACCGGTCGCAAGGTACGGGCGCCGGAAAAAACCCTTGCCGTAGTCGATCACAATGTGCCAACGACTGACAGGTCGCATGGCATCGAAAACAAGGAAAGCCGTATTCAGGTTGAGGCTCTTGCGGCAAATGCCAAAGATTTTGGTGTTGAATATTATTCGGAAACCGACAAGCGGCAGGGTGTTGTCCACATTATCGGTCCTGAACAGGGATTTACACTTCCCGGCATGACCATTGTTTGTGGTGACAGCCATACCTCGACCCACGGTGCATTTGGAGCGCTGGCCCACGGTATTGGTACATCTGAAGTTGAACATGTGCTGGCAACCCAGACATTGATCCAGAAAAAAGCCAAAAATATGAAAGTGGTGGTCAATGGCATTCTGCCCGAAGGTGTTGGTGCCAAGGACATTATTCTTGCAATTATCGGTGAAATTGGCACCGCAGGTGGTACGGGCTATGTGATCGAATATTGTGGCGAGGCGATCGAAGCGCTTTCAATGGAAGGCCGGATGACAGTGTGCAATATGTCGATAGAAGGGGGCGCTCGCGCTGGCCTGATTGCGCCGGACCAAAAGACATTTGACTATATTACCGGTAAACCCAAAGCCCCTTCCGGCAAAGCGCTGGAAATGGCGATCGATTACTGGAAAACCCTCAACAGTGATGAGGGTGCCGAGTTTGACAAGGTTATCACTCTTGATGCCGCAAGCCTGCCGCCGACCGTAACCTGGGGCTCCTCTCCTGAAGATGTAATTTCAATTACCGGTACAGTGCCAAATCCGGATGATATTGAAGATGAAAACACCCGCGCCTCCAAATGGCGGGCGCTGGAGTATATGGGGCTAAAACCTGGCACGAACATCACAGATATATCCATTGACCGGGTTTTCATTGGTTCCTGCACCAATGGCCGCATTGAGGACTTTCGCGAAGCCGCAGAAATTGTCAAAGGCAGAAAAATTGCCGCCGGTGTATCAGGCATGGTGGTGCCTGGCTCCGGTCTGGTGAAAGCCCAGGCGGAAGCCGAAGGTCTTGACAAGATATTCTTGGATGCGGGCTTTGAATGGCGCGAACCCGGTTGTTCCATGTGTCTGGCAATGAATGATGATCGACTGAAACCTGAAGAACGCTGCGCCTCGACTTCAAATCGTAACTTTGAAGGTCGTCAGGGTTTCAAGGGTAGAACTCATCTGGTTTCACCGGCAATGGCCGCTGCTGCCGGTGTGGCCGGGCATTTTGTTGACATCCGCGAATGGGAATAGACTGTTTCACGTTTATACGGAAACAGTCAGGTCGCAAGGGCGGCCCGGCGCTTGTGCGCCGCCCCCGCGGAGGCCGTGCGCAGCACGAATGGCCGTGAGCGAATTAATACGAGAGTGATTCCATCAAATGATGAAGCGCTCTAGCTGCAAACGGTTGCTGTTATTTTGATCGATAAGCCACAAAATCGGGATTAAAATACCCCGCATCAGTTTTGCCATATCCAAGTGGTGAACCGTCGATTGTTTCAACGCCTCCACCTGTGGATTGCAATATGGCGTGCCCCGCGGCCGTGTCCCATTCCATCGTCGGGGCAAACCTTGGATAGAGGTCGGCTGACCCTTCGGCCAGTCGGCAAAATTTTAGCGAAGACCCCGTATTGACTATCGAAGCAACGTGCAGCTTTTCCAGATAAGACCGGGTTTCGGTGTTCATGTGCGAACGGCTGGCAATGATGTTAAGCGGATCTTTGGAGGGCCGGGATTGCTGTAATATGGTCTGGTCGAGACTGCCAAGACCATTGTACTGTTGTGTTGCCTCAAGGGGCGCACGGATCACCTGATCGGGCTCAAGAGTAACATAAAGCGTTGAGATTGCAGGTGCGTAAATGATGCCAAATACCGGCTTGCGATGCTCCACAAGCGCTATATTAACGGTAAATTCTCCGTTTTTGCTGACAAATTCCCGGGTACCGTCAAGCGGGTCAACCAGAAAAAATCGTTCATTTACTTCAGGAATTAGTCCAGCACTTGCCGCCTCTTCCGCGATAACCGGGATGTCCGGCATCAGTTTGGCGAGATCTGCAAGAATAAGAGCTTCGGCCAGTTTGTCCGCTTGGGTGACGGGGCTTGCATCGGATTTGAAATCAACCGGAAAATCTTCGGTATATATACCCATGATCGCCTGACCGGCCCGGTGAGCCGTGTCGACCAGTTGTTCAGCAAATGCATGAATATTAAAATTGTCCAAGTGATATGGCCTGTTTCAACCTAAACCAGAAACCTGCTAGCCAAACTTTCTGGCAACCCGGTTTACAAATGCAAACACTGCGTTGAGTGGCTTGGTTGCAAAACCTTCGCCATCATTATCGCTTTTTCCATGGTTTTCAAGTTGCGCGCGAGGGTCTGCGGTATCCTCATAGGCATAATAATTATACTGCATGTAGCGATATGCGTAGTTGTAATCGAGGCTGTCGACCGAAAATTTGGTAAACGCACAACCGACAATATTTGCACCGGCAGAATTCAGCCGGCCAAGAGCGGTTTTCGCAGATTTGCGGGTAATCTGCTTGGAGGAAACTACCAGCAAAGTGGCATCAACCTGCCGGGCAAGGATAGGGGTGTCTGAAAGTCCCATTATTGGGGGTGAATCAACGATCACCAGATCAAATTCCTTTGCACAATAATGCAAGGTCAATCCCATTTTGTGAGAACTTAACAGGTCTGCCGGGTTAGGCGGAATGGTTCCGGAGGTCAACAGGGTTATGTTGGGGTTATCGGTGGCACGAAAAACATCGGAGACATTTTTTGTTCTAATAACATTGGTCAAAAGGTTGCTGAGACCAAATGCATTATCGGTGTTGAACATCCGGTGCATTCTTGGTTTGCGCAAATCCGCATCAATCAGCAGCACTCTTCGGCCAAGAGCGGCAAAATCTGCAGCAAGTTTATAACTTGTTGTTGTCTTGCCTTCCGACATTTCGGAACTGGTGACCAGAATGGTTTTGAGCTTCTCTCCAACCCCGGTAAATTGCAACGAGGTTCGCAAGGTACGATAGGCTTCTGATAATGCCGAAGTCGGGCTTTCGAACTCCTTCAACATATCGTCCGCCTCTGTTTTTGGTACAATTCCCAAAACCGGTATTTTCAGCTCTGCTTCAAGCTGGTCAGGAACTGAGAATGTGTTATTCATCAGTTCAAGAAAATAGATGGTGGCAATGGCCAATCCACCAAACAGGCCAATGGCGGCAAAAATATTTATAAGCCGATTGGGTGAATAAGGCCTGCCCGGGACTACCGCACTTTCAATGATTGAAGCGCTGGAGGATTTGATTTCCGACCCAACGCCGATTTGACTAAGGCTGCCAATCAGCGAATCATATTGCTTGCGGTTTGAATCAACTTCGCGTTTCAAAATGGTGTACTGGATGTTTTTTTCCTGGAATTCAGACTGATTGACCTCCAGTTTTGCCAGTTCGTTTCTAAGGGCCTTTTCTTTTTCCTGAATTTGCAAATAACGAATTTGAACGGACTTTGCT
>JALTNS010000483.1 GCA_027000565.1 Rhizobiaceae bacterium
AGAGGGCAATATTTCGCCCGAACGCTATGCAGAAATGGGGGCTGCCGAACAGTTCATTTTGACTTTGACTGAGCATGGCTATGGCAAACGCTCATCGAGTTACGATTTCCGGGTTTCCGGTCGTGGTGGTAAGGGCATCAAGGCAACCGATCAGTCAAAAATTGCTGATATCGGTGAGCTTGTTGGTGCATTTCCGGTGGAAGACAGCGACCAAATCATGCTGGTATCTGACGGCGGACAATTGATCAGAGTGCCGGTAGATGGAATTCGAATTGCGAGCCGTGCAACCAAAGGCGTGACGGTGTTTAAAACTGCGGAAGGTGAAAAAGTAGTTTCGGTTGAACGTATTAGTGAAGTCGAAGATGACGATGAAACTGAAAGTGAAGCACCTGGAAATAATGACGAAGCAGGTGAAGAATAACTGTAATTCAGGGATGATTTATAATGCAGGGCCTTTTATTGCTGCACTGAAATAATTGCCACCAATCGACAATTATGATTGGTTTTCACCTTCGATCAAAATGACTGACGGCAAAAGCTGCGTAAGGATTTGATGTCCCTGATTTTTGCTTCATCTTTCAAATCATATGCAGTTGCGAAAACCAGACTGATGCTCACCAAAGAAAATATGCCCACGAATATCATGTTTCTATCCTTTCAATTGGAGTCTATTTAGGAACAAATTGTTAGGTTTAAAGCCCCGGGTGAAGTGTGGTGTGTTGAATCGCACGCTTTGGTGTTTCGTTAAAGATAGCGATTATGGTCGCAGCCAACATTATTAACGACATGAACAGCGCGTAAATAGTAATCAACATTGTTTTAATCCTCCTGAGTTCCACGGATTTACATCTTCGAAGTTAGCGGCCAGCATCTGAACCGGTGCTGGTCATCATGTTCATTTTCGGTTCATTTGGAGATTGCCGAGTGCCGATAAAAACTCAGGTTTATTCATGCGGAATTGCCATCGTCGACCTAGCCTAAATCCATCTCTTCCGGTCGCTAATTGCAAAATTGTACCAAAACATATACGGGTTCAAATATGAGTACACGAATTGGTCTATATCCGGGTTCATTCGACCCTGTAACCCATGGGCATCTGGATGTTTTGCGCCAGTCCCTGGCAATTGCCGACAAGGTGGTTGTGGCTATTGGTGTGCACCCGGGAAAATCACCGCTGTTTTCATTTGATGAACGCGAAGGCATGATCCGCCGGGCAATCGCTGAATGGGGCGACAATGCCAGCAACCGGATTGATGTCATTTCTTTTGATAATCTGGTAATAAACGCCGCGCGTGAAATGTCTGCCACAATCATGATCCGCGGACTTCGGGATGGATCCGATCTTGACTATGAAATGCAATTGGCGGGCATGAATGGTGCAATGGCGCCCGAAATTGGTACAGTATTTTTACCGGCATCGCCGGGTGTTCGCCCGATCACCGCCACATTGGTACGCCAAATCGCAAAAATGAATGGGGACGTTTCAGAATTCGCCCCTGAATTTGTGGTTGAAATGTTACACGACAAATTTAACAATAATAGACAATAAACTGGAGTTATGAATGTACTTTCTGCAACGAGTTGCCCTGGCTGTCATGATATCTATGACAGCAATTCTCGCGATGTCTGCGTCTTCCATTGCGCAAGAGCTGGAAAACACTCTTTATATGGACGTAAAAGCCGGCAGGGTAGTGATTAAACTGCGACCTGATCTTGCTCCAAAACATGTTGAGCGGATCAAAAAACTGACACGGGAAGGATTTTACAATGGTGTGGTGTTTCACCGGGTAATTCCAGATTTCATGGCCCAGTCCGGCGACCCGACAGGCACTGGTAGCGGTGGTTGGAAATATCCTGATCTAAAGGCCGAATTTACAGATACAAACTTTGCCCGCGGTGTTTTGGGCATGGCGCGAGCTCAAAGTCCCAACAGCGCTAACTCGCAGTTTTTTATCATGTTTAAAGAGGGTTCTTTTTTGAACGGCCAATATACCGTATTTGGTGAAGTTACCAGCGGAATGGAATTCATTGATGCGGTCAAGAAAGGCACGAGAGCCAATAATGGGATTGTTCGCAATCCGGATAAAATAATCAAGCTGCAAGTTGCAGCAGATGCACAATAGCAAAGGAAAATACTGTGGCAAATTACGACAATCCTGAGAATATTTTATTGGTTGAAACAAGCCAGGGCGATGTGGTCATCGAACTGCTGCCAGACCTTGCGCCAAATCATGTGGCACGTATTAAAGAGTTGGCGCGCGAAGGTTTTTATGACGGCGTGGTGTTTCACCGGGTGATCGACGGATTTATGGCTCAGGGTGGAGACCCAACCGGTACTGGTATGGGCGGCTCCGACAAACCGGATCTTGCCGCCGAGTTTAACAGCGAACCGCATGTGCGCGGGGTATGTTCAATGGCCCGTTCACAAAATCCAAACAGCGCCAACTCACAATTCTTCATTGTTTTTGGTGACGCGGGTTTCCTCGACAACCAGTACACGGTTTGGGGCCGGGTAATTGAAGGCATGGAAAATGTCGACAAATTCAAACGCGGTGAACCGGTTCAGGACCCTGACAGTATGATTTCTGTAAAAGTGGCTGCGGACACAATGGCACCTGCTGACGAAGAAGCCAAACCTGAACCCGGCGAAGACAACGACGCAAAAGAATAAACCTATTCAATTGCAGGATTTTGCGGGTCCCGGCTTGTTCGGGTCCCGTATTTTTTTTGGGCAAACCACATGCGTGTTGATGATTTTGATTTTGACCTTCCGAATGAAAGTATTGCGCTTCGGCCTTCTGTGCCGCGCGATGCAGCCCGCATGCTTGTGGTCAATAATGGCCAAAGCTTCTCTATCGAAGATGCACGGGTTGATCAGTTGACGGATTTCCTTCGCCCCGGCGATGCTCTGGTATTTAACGATACAAAGGTAATACCAGCCCAGCTGGAAGGAATTCGCCTCAGGCTGGTTGACGGCGAAACATTAACGGCCAAAGCATCGCTCACATTGCACATGCGGATGGATGATCGCTGTTGGAAGGCATTTGCAAAGGGTGCCAAAAAGCTCAAACCCGGCGACCGGTTGATTTTTTCGCCACCTGACAATGGTGCCGAGCTTGCAGGAACAATTACTGCAAAGGGTAATGGTGGTGAAATTGATATTGTATTCGACGTGGCCGATCCAGATATTGATGAGGCTTTGGCAAGGGTAGGGCACATTCCGCTGCCCCCCTACATATCTGCTCAACGCGCAGAAGACGAACAGGACCGTCAGGACTATCAAACGATTTACGCCAAAAACAAAGGCGCCGTTGCAGCTCCAACCGCCGGATTGCATTTTACAGACGCGCTGCTGGCGAAAATTAACCAAACCGGAATTTCCAGTCACTTTGTGACTTTGCATGTGGGGGCCGGCACATTTCTACCGGTCAAGGTTGATGATATCAACGACCACAAAATGCACGAAGAACATGGGGAAGTCAGCCAACCCACAGCTTTGGCGTTAAACGAGGTGAGGGCGCGCGGTGGACGAATCGTCTGTGTTGGCACCACGTCACTGCGATTGCTGGAAAGTGCTGCGATAAAAGATGGCACCATTGAGCCATGGTCAGGTGCAACCGACATTTTCATTACGCCAGGCTATCAATTTAAAGCGGTTGATGTGCTGATGACAAATTTCCACCTGCCGCGCTCGACCTTGTTTATGCTGGTGAGTGCTTTTGCTGGCTCAGCCACCATGCGCAATGCTTATCAACATGCTATTCAGCGGCAATACAGATTCTATTCCTACGGTGATGCATCACTGTTGTTTCCGGAAAAACCATGAGCACCAAAGATTTCCAGTTTGAAATATTTTCCCGGGACGGATTGGCCAGGCGTGGTGAAATTTCAATGCCAAGGGGCAGGGTACAGACGCCTGCCTTTATGCCAGTTGGCACCGCCGGGACGGTCAAGGCGATGTATATGGATCAGGTTCATGATCTCGGTGCCGATATTATTCTGGGTAATACCTATCATCTTATGTTGCGTCCGGGAGCGGAGCGTGTTGCGCGGTTAGGGGGCTTGCATGAATTTGCCCGATGGCCTTATCCGATTTTAACGGATTCGGGGGGCTTTCAAGTGATGTCGCTGGCAGCCTTGCGCAAAATGAGCGAGAAGGGCGTTACCTTCAAATCTCATATTGATGGTACACAGTACGAGCTGACGCCGGAACGGTCGATAGAAATTCAGGCATTGCTTGGTTCAGATATTCAGATGCAGCTAGATGAATGCATTGCTTTGCCTGCTGAAGAACATGAAATTGAGCGGGCAATGGAACTGTCGTTGCGTTGGGCAGAACGTTCTGCCATTGCCTTTGACAAACAGCAATACAAAGCCGGTCGGGCGATGTTTGGCATTGTTCAGGGTGGTGATATTCAAGATTTGCGCATCAGATCAGCAGAATCTCTCAAGCAGCTGAAATTAAAGGGGTATTCAATTGGTGGCTTGGCCGTAGGTGAGCCGCAGGATGTGATGCTTTCTATGCTGGATATTACCTGTCCGGTATTGCCTGAGGACAAGCCACGCTATCTGATGGGTGTGGGAACGCCAGATGATTTGCTGGAATCGGTGGCGCGTGGCGTCGATATGTTTGATTGCGTCATGCCAACACGGGCAGGTCGTCATGGAACTGCATATACTCGTTATGGTAAAATCAACCTGCGCAATTCCAGACATGCCGAAGATTATCGTCCACTGGATGAACAATCTGATTGTCCTGCGACCCGGGATTACAGCCGAGCCTATTTACATCATCTGGTGAAGTCCAATGAGGCCCTTGGCGGTATGTTGCTCACCTGGAACAATCTCAGCTATTATCAAGACCTTATGAGTGGAATGCGAATTGCAATTGAAGAAGCTGAATTTGATCAGTTCAGGCAGAGCACTAAAGAAATATGGGAAAGGGGCGATATCAAGCCGCTGCTGTAGTATTCAGATGAAATTGTGGCTCAACATAGGCATATTGGCGTCAGCGTTAGTTGCATAAGATATATTATGGAATAAAAAAAGAATGAAACGGTCTGAATTACAGGCTCTTGGTGTAGATTCAATCCAAATAATTTATGTGAAGTGATCGAGCAAAATTTCTATGCTAATCTTCCGGTGGGAGGTTTTGTAATATGATTCAGTTTTTTCGAATTGCCACAGCTCTGATATTTGTCTTGTTGCAGATCGGACCGATTGGCGCGCAAACAAAAAACGACGGTATTACTGAAAGCAAAATCGTCATTGATGGTCAGATCAATGCATTTCGTCAACGCGCCCACGAAAGAGCATTTTCATATGCCTCACCTTCCCTGCAGATTTTATTCCGTGATGTGGACAATTTCATTCGCATGGTGAAAGAAGGTTATGATCCGATTTATCGTGCACGTGATTGGGCCTTTGGCCGCAATCAGGTTGATGGTAATAATATTTATCAAGAGGTATTGATTTCGGGTCCCGAAGGCCGTGAATGGGTCGCGCTTTACACATTGCAAAAACAGTCGGATGGCAACTGGAAGATTACTGGTGTTCGATTGCTGAAAAGTAACGCAAAGACCACGTGAAGCATTTTTTAGTCAGAATTGAATTTGTATGGATTTCAACCCGCTTGATGTTGACCTGACGCGGCGTTCAGCCGTATTCATGCAGGTGATTTCAACGGGAATCATCAAGCCGCTTTAGCTCAGTTGGTAGAGCATCGCATTCGTAATGCGGAGGTCAGGTGTTCAAATCACCTAAGCGGCACCATCACATACCAAATTAAATTCTGCACGCCGCTTTGTTCTTACTGCGCACTCACGGTATTGATTTGAGTTTGACCGCTCAACTAGGCCGAATTTTTGATTTCTTCATTCACCTAATCGTGACTTTTGAAGATTGTTTCTAATTGCCCGCAAGCGGACTGGGCGATAGGCTCATTTGAAACACCATTGGAACTAGCGAATATTTTCGTTGTCAACAACGAGAATATGCCCGGTATTTCAAAGGTATTACACGTGAGTGAATACAATCACTCCGGCCAAAAATGGTGAGCCTGCAAGGCTCCAGAAAGGGAGACGAAACTAAATGAGATACTTTGCGACGAATTTGAAGGGGGCAATTTCCGGTTCGGTGAAGCTGGCGACGATCATGGCGCTATCTGTAGCCCTGATTCCTACTGCATTGACCGGTATATCTGACGCCAGCGAGCCTGCGGCTGAGCCTGACAAAAAACCTGATCGGCTGATTGTCCGCACCTGGGGTGGTTCATGGAAGGATACCTATGCCAAAGGTGCCGCAGCCAGCTTCACTGCCAAAACCGGTATCCCTGTTGAAATTGATGTGACATCATTCAGCGAAATTCAGGTGAAAATTCAGCAATCGGTTAATGCCAAAAGGCGTCCACCTGTTGATGTGGTGCTAACCATTGGTCCAATGGCCTATGCGGCACAGGTGCAGAAAATTTCAATGCCTCTGGACAAACATCTTTTGACCAATCTTGGTGAACTGAGTTCAATTGGTATGCCTGCGGGGACTACCAACTATCTCAATGTATCAACCTATTCGCAGCCGATTGTTTACAATCCAAAGGTTATTACCATGCCTGCTGAAATCTCATGGAACGAGATTTTTGATAAAAAGTATGCCGGAAAGCTGTTTGTTACCAACACCTATTCATCACTGCTTTATCCGGTTGCCAAGATGTTGAACCTTGATCTGGCGAAGGATGATCTCACACCGGCATTTAAAAAGATTGCCGAATTGAAAAACAGCATTTCAGCCACCGGCGATGAGGAGGAATTTGTTGCAGGCATTGAAGCCGGCGAAGTTACCGTCGGCATTACGTTGGCTGCAACTGCCCTTGAAGTGGGCGGTTTGAAATGGATCGTACCCAAAGAAGGATCAGTTGTAGGAACTGAGGCTATGTATGTGCCGGCTGGCCTGCCTGAACATGTTAGTTTTTACGCGCAAATGTTCATAAATGAGGCCATCAGCGCAGCTAATCAGGGCGCTCTTGCAGCAGGCATTGGCGAGTCGCCGGTTAATGTAAAAGCATCCATCCCTGACTTTATGAAGGGCGACCCGGCTTTCCCGTTGACTGATGCCGATATTGCAAAATACGGTATTGTGGTTCCAGTTGACCTGGATGCCCGTAACCGCGACAAATGGCAGGCAGCCTATACTGCTGCAATCCAAAAATAACGTCGCGAAATGAGCAATACACAAAGCATCGAAAAGGATGCTGAAACAAGTCGCCCGGTGGTCAAGCTATCGGGCGTCATCAAGTCTTATGGCAGCCTGAATGCCATCGATAACGTTGATCTGGAAATAAGGCCGCGTGAGCTTTTCACTCTGCTTGGTCCATCCGGATCGGGCAAAAGTACGGTTTTGCGGGCCATTGCCGGTCTTGTATCAATCGACAGCGGGCATGTTCATATCAAGGGTGAAGATGTCCTCAACGTCCCGACATTCAAACGAAATATTGGCATGGTTTTTCAATCACTGGCGTTATTTCCGCATATGAGTGTTTTTGACAATATTGCCTTTCCACTGCGGATGCGTCGAATTGGTCGTGGTGAAATCGTCCAGAAAGTTGCAGAATCTCTCGATATTGTACGCCTGCCGGATATTGCCCAACGCAAGGTTCACGAACTTTCCGGTGGTCAGCAACAGCGGGTGGCCCTCGCCCGCGCGCTTGTTTACAACCCTTCCCTGCTGTTGCTAGACGAGCCATTTGGCGCGCTCGATAAACGACTTCGAGAGGAAATGCAGTTGGAGATTGTCCGGCTGCACAGGGAGATTGATGTAACCATCATAAATGTTACCCACGATCAGGTGGAAGCAATGATCCTCAGCGACCGGATCGGGGTGATGAACCACGGAAAAATTGTTCAGGTTGAATCGGGTGAAGACCTTTACCGACGACCCAAAACCAAGTTTGTTGCCGAATTTCTTGGTCGCGCTAACTGTATTGATGGAACATACCGCGATAATAATGGCGATCCGCATGTAGTAACCTCAGCCGGTGCGGCATTTTCTGTAGCAGGCAATTCAGATGTTTCGGACGGTTTGCAATGCACGGCTATTATTCGGGCTGAAGATATAGAATTGCATGAAGCCAGAACTGACGACAACGGCCTGACGGGTATCGCGGCCAAGGTTGAATTGCGATTGTTCGAAGGTGAAGCGGTTTATTATGAACTGATCGTCGACGGACTTAAGTACCCCTTGCGGGTGGCCAGCAAAACCAGCCGGTTTTCGCCCGGCAGCGAGGTCTGGCTGGCATGGCGTGCAGAGCAAGTCTGGCTGGTAAAGGATTAAGTCTCATGCAATACCGCGATGTTGCTTTTGGCTGGCGCGTCATTGACTGGATCATTGATCTTGGGGCCAAACTACGGGCAGAAAAATTAGTCCGTATCCGCCCATACTTGATGGTTGCACCGGCATTTATTCTGGTGTCTCTGCTGGCGATAGGGATATTTTATCTAGGCTGGCTTTCCATACATTCGTTCGACACCTTCCTGTTTCAGCAAGGGCCGATATCGGCCGAACAGTATAAACGGTTGATCGAGCCTCCGTCGGGTGAGTTCTACATGAACACCTTGTCGCGCACGCTTGTCATGTCGTTGCTGGTGACTGCAGTATCGATGGTGCTAGGTCTGCCTGCCGCCTATTTTATCGTCCGCACGCCAAGCCGCACCATGCGGGTATTGGTACTGGTTTTGCTGCTGGTTCCGTTTTTAATGGGGGAAATTGTCCGTACTTTTGCCTGGTTTATGATATTGGCCAACCGTGGAGCGCTTGGCTGGATTTTAGGCCTGTTTGGTATTGAGGATGGTGGAATACTCGGCACACCACAGGGTGTGTTCATTGGCATGTTGCAAGTCTCTGTACCTCTGGTGGCGCTGCTTGTTATGCCCGCTGTTCGCCGGATTGACCCAAATCTTGAGCGCGCCGCTGCAACCCTTGGCGCATCTCCAGCCCGCATTTGGCGTCATATTCTCATTCCGCTTGCCTGGCCTGGCCTGGCCGCCGCCGTGGTGGTCGTATTGCTGTTGAACATTGCTGAATATGACATGCCGGCAATCCTTGGCCTTGGTAGACTGCCATTTGTCGCCAACATTATTGGTGACATCTACACATTGCAGCAAAACCTCTATCTAGGCTCGGCGTTTAGTCTGGTGTTGCTTGTTATCTCATCGCTTATGATCATGTTGCCATTCATATTGATCAGACTTTATTGGATTTATTTTGTGGCGAGGAAAACCTGATGGGTCCTGTCGTTCGTATTGCACTGGCCATTGTTATAGCACTTGTGGCTGTCCCCCTGTTAATTGTCATAATTGCGTCATTCAGCGGTGATGAGCGACT
>JALTNS010000484.1:0-2935 GCA_027000565.1 Rhizobiaceae bacterium
GAACTGACCATGTTGCGCAAGGTGATCTATGATGAGCCGCGGGGCTTGCGTGATTATGATCACAGTGATTTGCATTCGGTCGACCAGCTGCAAAAACTGGGCCGCGAGGCCATTGCCAAAAATGGCGGCGATGACTGGCTGAATACGGTCAATTCTGCCGATCCGGACGGGCTGGCAGTGATGCTTTATACATCCGGCACCACCGGACGTCCCAAAGGGGTGATGTTGCGCACGTCCGATTGTGTCAATGCGGCTGTGAGCACGGTTGAGTTTGATAAATTAAACGAAAATGATGTGGCTTTGGCCTATTTACCGCTGGCCTGGGTTGGTGATCATTATCTGAGTTATGCGCAAGGGTTTGTTGCCGGATTTTGTCTGGCTTGTCCTGAAAGCACTGATACGGTGCCGCAGGATTTGCGTGAAATCGGACCAACCTTCTATTTTGCCCCGCCACGGGTGTTTGAGAGCCTGTTAACAAGCGTTACCCTTCGCATGGAAGATTCCAGCAAGCTCAAACAAAAGCTCTATCGTTATTTCATTAAAGTTGCCAATCGCTGCGGCGAAGATATTCTCAATGGCAACCCGGTCGGGCTTGGCGACCGGTTGTTGTATGCGCTTGGTTCGGTGCTGATTTATGGCCCGGTCAGGAATGTTTTGGGATTTTCCCGCATTCGTGTGGCCTATACCGCAGGGGAAGCAATCGGGCCGGATTTATTTTCGTTTTTCCGTTCACTGGGTATCAATCTGAAACAGCTTTACGGGCAGACCGAGGCGTTTTTATATGTCACCTGCCAGGTAGACGGACATGTGCGCGCCGATGCAGTTGGTCCGGCTGCGCCGAATGTTGACATCAGGATTTCAGAAAACGGCGAAGTGCAGTTTCGTTCACCTGGCATGTTTTATTCCTATTTCAAACAGGAGGACAAGGCCAAGGAAACCCTGACGGAAGACGGTTATGTCAAAACCGGTGATGCGGGTTTCATCGATACAGACGGCCAGTTGAAAATCATTGACCGGGCCAAGGATGTGGGGAAATTGAAAGACGGTTCAATGTTCCCGCCAAAATATATCGAAAACAAACTCAAGTTTTTCCCCAATATCAAGGAAGCTGTTGCATTTGGTGATGGTCGTGATTTTTGCGCGATATTCATCAATATCGATCTCACAGCGGTGGGTAACTGGGCTGAACGCAATAATGTGGCCTATGCGTCTTATCAGGAATTGGCAGCTCACCCTGACGTTTACAAAATGATGAAGGAGCACGTCGAACAGGTGAATGCGGACCTTGCGGCTGAAGAAATGATGGCCGGATCCCAAATCAACCGGTTTCTGGTTTTGCACAAGGAACTGGATGCCGATGACGGCGAAATGACCCGCACTCAAAAGGTGCGCCGGTCGTTTGTCGCCGAGCGTTACAGCGTGTTGATTGAAGCACTTTATGACGGCTCCACTGAAAAATATGTGGAAACTGAAGTGGTGTTTGAAGATGGCCGGAAGGGTAGTATTTCCGCCACCATCCAGATTGCCGATGCCAAAACCTTCGATGCGGTACAGCCGATGAAGGAGGCTGCGGAATGAGCGGTGCAGAACCAAAGAATGCTGAAACGGTTGACGCGGCACAGGTGCAAGATCTGGCCACTTTTGACGATGGCATCGCACCGGGTGCCGAACTGCTCAGGGTTGAAAATGTTTCACTGTCCTTCGGCGGGGTGAAAGCCATTCAAAACATCAGCTTTGATGTCAAAAAAGGCGAGATTCGCGCTATTATCGGCCCCAACGGGGCAGGCAAAACCTCGATGCTGAATGTCATCAACGGGTTTTATCATCCGCAGGAAGGAACCATAACCTTTCGCGGTCAGGTGCGCACCAAAATGCGGCCCTATATGGCAGCCAGCCAGGGCATTTCGCGGACATTTCAAAATGTTGCCCTGTTCACCGGCATGTCGACCCTCGACAACATCATGGCCGGTCGCACCTTGAAAATGCACAGGAATTTTTTCTGGCAGATGTTCCGCTACGGACCGGCCTTCAAAGAGGAAGTCGAGCATCGCATGGCGGTCGAAAAAATTATTGATTTTCTCGAAATTCAGGCAATCCGCAAAACCCCGGTGGGTCAGTTGCCCTATGGTTTGCAAAAACGGGTTGAGCTTGGACGGGCGCTTGCAGCCGAACCTTCGCTGCTGTTGCTTGATGAACCAATGGCCGGAATGAACCTCGAAGAAAAAGAGGATATGAGTCGCTTTATCATCGATGTAAATCAGCAAATGGGCACCACGATTGCACTGATTGAACATGATATGGGCGTGGTGATGGACCTTGCCGACCGGGTCGTCGTTCTTGATTATGGCAAAAAGATTGCTGATGGCACGCCAAACGAAGTGCAGGCCAATCAGGACGTTATCAATGCTTATCTTGGAGTGGCACACTGATGGATCTGCTCTACAACATTTTTATTAATCCCTTTGCGGAAATGGTCGGCACGCCGGACTTTTTGTTGCAGGTTTTGTGGGAAGGATTTGTTTCCGGCACACTCTACGCGCTGATTGCACTTGGATTTGTGCTGATCTTCAAGGCGTCCGGTGTGTTCAATTTTGCCCAGGGCATCATGGTGGTGTTTGCGGCCCTTTCGCTGGTCGGGTTTTATACGATCTTGTCGCAGTTAGGATTCCTGTCGGCAGGGATGGCGGCTTTCCTGTCCCTGTTGTTGGCTCTGGCAACCATGGGCGCGCTGGCCTGGACAGTCGAACGGGTGGTGCTTCGAAAACTGGTCAACCAGCCGGAAATTATATTGTTCATGGCAACCATCGGCCTTTCCTATTTTCTCATCGGATTCGGCGAGTTTATCTTTGGCGGTGAACCAAAATCGATGATAACCGAAGAATTGGGCCTGCCGACGGGTTCAACCGTCGTTGATGTATTTGATGGCATTGTCATC
>JALTNS010000484.1:2945-9366 GCA_027000565.1 Rhizobiaceae bacterium
GCTTGCGGTGTTCTTTTCAAAAACCCGGATTGGCCGGGCCTTGCGGGCCGTTGCCGATGACCATCAGGCGGCACTTTCTGTGGGCATTTCCCTTAACCAGATTTGGGCAATTGTCTGGTTTGCAGCCGGTATTGTGGCGCTTGCCACCGGCATCATGTGGGGAGCTAAATCCGATGTTTCGTTTGCCTTGCAGATTGTCGCCTTGAAAGCCTTGCCGGTTTTAATCCTCGGCGGATTTACATCGGTGCCTGGTGCCATCATTGGCGGGTTGGTTATCGGATTTGGCGAGAAACTGTTTGAAGTGTATTGGGGCGGTTTGCTGGGCGGTGGCGTAGAGGGCTGGTTTGCCTATGTGCTCGCACTGATCTTTCTGCTGTTTCGACCACAAGGCCTGTTTGGCGAAAAAATCATCGAGAGAGTGTAAATGTTTTACCGCGAAGCAGGACAATTCAAAACCAACTATCAGGCCGATCAGGCGGTATTCCCGATTTTGCAGGACCGGATGGCCATTGGCGCAATATTGGTAATCGCGTTTGTTGCTATTCCATATTTTGGCAACGACTTTTTTATCAACTCCATGATGATCCCGTTCCTGATATTTTCGCTGGCGGCTATCGGATTGAACATTCTGACGGGATATACCGGTCAAATCTCGCTTGGTACCGGGGCATTTATGGGTGTTGGCGCCTATTCGTGTTACAAGCTGGCGACGATATTTCCGGAAGTGAATATAATTTTTCTGATTGTGGTTTCGGGCTTTTTTTCCGCCGGTATCGGAGTGATATTTGGCCTGCCATCCCTGCGTATCAAGGGATTTTATCTGGTGGTGACCACCCTGGCAGCGCAGTTTTTCCTGGAATGGGCTTTCATAACCGTTCGCTGGCTTTACAACTACAATGATTCCGGCGCGATTGAAGTGCCGCAACGCGAAGTGATGGGCGTCATTATAACCGGAGCGTCTGCTACTCCCATGGCGCGGTATCTGGTGGTTCTTTCGATTGTGGTGGTCATGACCTGGATTGCATCAAACATTATTCATGGGCGGATTGGCCGTTCGTGGATGATGATCCGCGATATGGATATTGCTGCCGAATTAATGGGTGTGCGACCACTTTATGCCAAACTTTCGGCTTTTGCGGTATCATCATTTTATGCCGGTGTTGCCGGTGCGATGATGGTGTTCCTGTGGCTTGGCGCTGCCGAAGTTGAAAGTTTCGATGTCAATCACTCGTTCCTGATCCTGTTTATGGTGGTGCTTGGCGGACTTGGCAGCCTGCTCGGATCATTCCTGGGTGCCGCCTTCATCTGGGTGTTGCCGATAATTATTCGTGCGGCACCGGGTGTTTTCGGGCTGGATATATCGGCGGCGACCGGCGAACATGTTAATTTTATGATTATCGGCGTGTTGATCATATTCTTCCTGATTGTCGAACCCCATGGTCTGGCTCGGCTTTGGGCGATCGGCAAACAGAAATTGCGCACCTGGCCGTTTCCCTATTAGGATGGCAGGCACAACAGAGACCCGGTTTCGGGTGAGACAGAATATAACCGACTGGCCGGGGAACCGGGCTGGCCGGCTTAAAAGTACAGGTTTCAATTGGTAAAACGGACAGTGCAATTACTGTTCGTAATGACTAGGGAGGAACAGTTGATGTTCAAAAAATTAGTATTGGGTGCGGCTGCCATTGCCATGGTGAGCGGCGCACAGATAACCACATCAGTGGCGCAGGAAACACTTTATGTGCCTTCGCTCAGCTATCGCACCGGACCATATGCCGGCGGTGGTACACCCATCGCCAATGGCTTTGCCGACTACTTCAACATGCTGAATGCGCGTGATGGCGGCATCGGTGGCCTCAAGGTTGTGGTTGAAGAGTGTGAAACCGGCTATAACGCTCAAAAAGGTGTTGAGTGTTATGAGGCCACCAAAGGCAAGGGAGCGCTGGTCTACAATCCATATTCAACCGGCATTACCCTGCAATTGATCCCCAAGGCACCGGTTGACAAAATTCCGGTTCTTTCAATGGGCTACGGTCTTTCAGCGGCGGCAAGAGGTGAAACCTTCCCATGGACCTTTACCTATCCGACTTCCTATTGGAGCCAGATGTCATCAATCCTGAAATATATTGATGCAAATGGTGGTTTGAAAGGCAAGAAAATTGGCTACATCTATCTGGTTTCGGGTTATGGCAAAGAGCCTATTCCAATTCTTGAAAGCCTGGCCAAAACCATCGGGTTTGATGTTGTGCAATTTCCGGTTGCCGGCAAGGAAATGCAAAACCAGTCTTCGCAATGGCTTAACGTGCGTAAGGAAAAACCAGACTGGATGATCATGTGGGGCTGGGGTGCGATGAACGCAACCGCGATTAAAGAGGCGGCAAAAATTCGCTTCCCGATGGATCGCTTCATTGGTAACTGGTGGGCAGCCGCCCATGCGGACCTCAATCCGGTTGGCGCTGCTGGCAAAGGCTATCTGGGCGCAAACTTTTCCGGAGTTGGTACGAATTTCCCGGCTTTGCAAGACGTGCTGAAACTTGTCGTTGATGCCGGCAAATCCCAGGCCAAAAAAGAAGACGTGGGAAATGTTCTCTACAATCGTGGCCTTTTCAATGCGGTGATTGTTGCTGAAGCCATTAGTACCGCACAGAAAATGACTGGTAAGAAAAGTATTACCGGTTCGGACATGCGTGTTGGGCTGGAAAACTTCAATTTGTCTGAAGCACGGTTGAAGGAACTCGGTCTTGAGGGCTTTACCGGCGCCATCAAGGGCGATTGCGTTGACCATGAAGGTGGTGGCTCTATCTTTATCCAGCAATGGGATGGATCTGACTGGAAGCGGGTTTCAGATTTGATCCCGCCAATGAGCGATCTTGTTGGTCCAATGCTTGATGCGGCAGCTGCCAAATATGTTGCAGACAAGCCCGAATGGCAAACCCAGAAGTGCAGCTAAGCTGCGCTTGAAAGACCTTTTCGACAAATGGCCAGCCCCGGAAATACGGGGCTGGTTTCTGATAATATTTCCACGGGGTTACCATGAGCGCTGCCGAACAGATTGAACCTGAGGCCGTTGAAACGATCCTCGAGGTGAACAATATCGAGGTGATTTACAATCACGTTATCCTGGTTCTCAAGGGGGTTTCCCTGAGTGTTCCAAAAGGCGGTATTGTTGCCATTTTAGGGGCCAATGGTGCCGGAAAAACCACCACGCTGAAAGCCATCTCCAATCTGTTGCAGGCGGAACGTGGCGAGGTGACCAAGGGGGATATTAATTTTGAAGGCGAAGAAGTTCAGGCTCTTTCGCCCAATGATCTGGTGAGGCGCGGCTGTATTCAGGTGATGGAGGGGCGTCATTGTTTTGGCCACCTGACCATTGAGGAAAACCTTTTGACCGGAGCCTTTACCCGCCGGGATGGCAGTGCTGCTGTTAAAGGTGATATGGAAATGGTTTACGAATATTTTCCACGGTTGCGCGAGCGACGCTCCAGTCTGGCCGGTTACACATCGGGCGGCGAACAGCAAATGTGTGCGATTGGCCGGGCGCTGATGTCGAAACCAAAGATGATCCTGCTCGACGAACCGTCCATGGGTCTGGCGCCACAACTGGTGCAGGAGATTTTCGAGATCGTCAAAGACCTCAACAAGAATGAGGGAGTTTCGTTTCTGTTGGCCGAGCAGAATACCAATATTGCGCTTAAATATTCCGACTATGGATATGTGCTTGAATCCGGTCGGGTGGTGATGGACGGCATTGCCTCTGAACTGCGAGAGAACGAAGATATCAAGGAATTTTATCTCGGTGCCGGCGGTGGTGCGGAAGGTGAAGAACGCAAATCATTCCGTAATGTGAAACATTACAAGCGTCGTAAACGCTGGCTGGCGTGATCTCGCAGTCGAGACTGGAACGGCTGCCATGCACCAATTTCGCTATTCCAGATCCCGCTTTATCACCATGATGATTGCATCGCTGGCGCTGACAGCGGCGATCACATTTACGGTCTATGTGTTGCTTTCAACCTTTGGCGTTCGACAATACAAATTCTACACCTATGCGACCGGTCTGGTTTTTTTCGGCTTTTTGTCCGCCAGCATGATCTACCGGTTTTTGCGCCAGGAAGTGGTGCTTTCCATCCATCACGGCGGCATTGTTGATACCCGCCTTTCAGGTGAAGTTATTGCCTGGGATGATATTCGCAATCTTGATCTGCAACTGGTGGAGCAGGAACTGAAATTGCATCTGGTTGTCTGGCCTCATGCGGCAATTGCCAAAAAAGGGCAAAAGGAATTTGATATTGACCTTTCCATCCTTGATGCCAACCCTGCCGTGGTTATAGCATCAATTGAACGATACCAGCCGGTAAAACAGTCTCTTGCGGAGGAATGGCGATGAGCGAATATTTTGACGATCTGGAAACCCGCGACCGTGAGGCCCGCGAGGCTGAACTGTTTGGCCGGTTGCCGGAATATTTGCGCCAGGCAACCAGCGTTTCAAGTGGCCTTGCCAGACATCTGGCAGGCGTTGACCTTGAAAGTGTGACGAGCCGTGAGGCTTTGGCTTCCCTGCCGGTCTTGCGTAAATCAACGCTGATGGATGCGCAGGCAATTGACCCGCCCTTTGGCGGGTTTGCCAATGAGGAGGCCTTGCGCGGCCAGCGGGTGTTTTTGTCGCCCGGCCCGATTTGGGAACCACAGGGGGTTGGTGTTGATCCCTGGCAGTCGGCGCGGTCGCTCTATGCTGCCGGTCTTCGTCCAGGTGATGTGGTGCACAATGCCTTATCCTATCACATGACGCCGGGCGGGTTTATTCTCGATGAGGGGGCACGCGCGCTTGGCTGCATCCTGTTTCCGGCCGGCATTGGCAATACCGAACAGCAGGTTGAGGCGGCGAGGGCGCTTTCGCCTGTCGCCTATGTGGGCACGCCGGACTATCTGAAAATCATTCTCGACAAGGCCGAGGAAATGGCCGTCGATCTTTCGTGCATCAACAAGGCGCTGGTATCCGGAGGGGCGTTATTCCCGTCAATGCGAACGGATTATGAAAGCCGCGGCGTTAAGGTGCTGCAGGCCTATGCGACCGCTGATCTTGGTGTTATTGCCTACGAATCCAGCCATCAGGGCGCACTTTGCGAGGGCATGGTGGTCAACGAAAACCTGATTGTCGAGATCGTTCGCCCGGGCACCGGTGATCCGGTGGCCGAGGGCGAGGTGGGTGAACTGGTGGTCAGCAATTTCAATCTCGCCTATCCGCTGGTGCGTTTTGCCACCGGCGACCTTTCTGCGGTGCTTGCGGGTCCATCACCCTGCGGGCGTACAAATATGCGCATTAAAGGCTGGATGGGCCGGGCTGATCAACGCACCAAGGTCAAGGGCATGTTTGTTGACCCGAAACAAATCGACCAGATTGTAAAAAAGCATGACGAGGTGGAATCCGCCCGGCTTGTGGTTGCGCGGGACGGCGACGGTGATGTTATGACGTTGATGGTGAAAGCTGGTACTGGCAAGAATGTTGATCTTGCGGCGGTGTCCGCCACCTTGCGCGAAATCACCAAACTGAAAGGCGAAGTTGTGGCAAGCGATGAACTGCCCAACGATGGCAAGGTAATTGCCGATGAGCGCGATTATGAGGGCTGAATTCGTTCAATAGATGATTAATTGAGATTTGGGTTTACCGGTTTTTAGACTGTTTCACGATTATACGGAAACAGTCTGGCCGCAAGGGCGGCCCGGCGCCTGTGCGCCGCCCCCGCGGAGGCCGTGCGGAGCACGAATTGCCGTGAGCGAATTAAGTCGAGAGTGATTCCATCAAGTGATGAAGCGCTATAGCGATGTCGCTGCTTCGACCACGACTGTTTTGCCAAGGTTCAATCGCTGGCCAGTTTAGGAGTGGTGGTCTGAAAGTCCTGAACAATTGATTGTTGCAGCAATTTTTTGGCAGACGCGGTCAAGTTTGCGCCCTTGGTGATCTGGAGATGATAGAAAAGAGCGCTGAGGAAGGCAACAACGCGCGGTGACAGTGTTTCACGGGCTGGATAAACAATAAATAAATCTGTTGTCGGGATTTGCCATTGCGGAAGAACCACCTCTAGCCGACCCTTGCTAATGTCGTCTTCTACCATAAATCCGGGGATTTTTGCGTAACCAAGATTGCTGTACAAAGCTTGAATGATCAGGTCTGGCAGTTGAGCCGTCAGGCCTATTTTTAGAGGCACCTGAACAGTTTGCGAACCTCGGGACATCGATGCGGCAATCTGGTCGTCATCCGCTCTGTATTGAATGTAGTCGAGATTTACCAGTTGTTGCGGTTTTGTTGGCCGGCCGATTGAATCAAGATATTCAGGAGTTGCCACATATAAAACATCAAGTGTCGCAATTTTTCGTGCGAATCCACTTCCATTTCCGAGTGTTTCCAGCCTGAGTGCAATAT
>JALTNS010000485.1 GCA_027000565.1 Rhizobiaceae bacterium
ACCAAAATCATCCACCTTGGAAGCCGGCCACGCAACCCTGCCGGTGGTCAGATTGCCAAGACCGGCGATAATTTTCAGCACTGTTGACTTGCCGCAGCCGGAAGGCCCGAGCAGACTTACGAACGAACCCTGTTCAATATCCATCGACATGCCGCGCAAGGCTTCAGTGCCATTGGAAAATGTTTTGCCGATTTGCTGCAACGACAGCAAAGGAGCTTTTGCCATAATGTTCCCAACCAGATTATTTTATTAAAGCGCGGGGGCCGGAATTGACCCCCGCGCTTTTTACCGGCTTGCTGCCGGTTTAGTGTTGCAGGCTTATTGGGCCATCAGCTTCTTTTTGATGTCAAGGCCAAGACCCTTGTTGACGTAGCTGAGATCATAAACCTTGGTCACATCAATACCGGCATCAACAACACCGGCTTTCACCATATCATCATAAAAGCGTTTGATACGGGCCGGGTCCATGGCGCCAATGCCTTTGGTCAGGCTATCACCGGAATCTACAATGCCGAATTTTTTCAACTGGGCGACCGAAAAGGCGATCTGTTCATCACTCATATCCGGATTGTCTTTCTGGATCAGCTTGTTGGCTGCAGAACCGTCACCATACATGTAGTTGGTCCAGCCAAGGATTGAACCTTCGACAAAGCACTTCACCACTTCGGGTTTGTTTTTTACCGTATCTTCCATCGCATCGATCAGCGTTGAATAGGTTTCAAAACCATAATCCGCCAACAGGAAGATATTTGGTTCAAAGCCGCCCTCTTTCATAATCGCAAATGGTTCTGATGTGACATAACCCTGCTGTGCGGATTTTTTGTCAGCCAAAAACGGTGCTGAATTATAGGTATATGGTCTTCGTTGTTCATCGCGGAAACCAACGCTCTTCATCCACAGGAAGAAGGAATTGTAGCCACCGTTGCCAATCATCATATTGTCAACGGTTTTCAGGCTGTCCCAGGTATCAAGCCCCTGACCGGGATGGGTCATGAAAATTTGCGGCTCTTTCTGGAACATTGAGGCCAAAACCTTAATCGGAATGCCTTCCTTGATTGAATTAAACGGCTGCAGCAGATTGCCGTCCATCAAGAAGTCAATTTTGCCGGCCAACAGCAAGGCGCGGTTGTTGACGTTTGGACCACCGGGGACAATCTCCACGTCCAGCCCGCATTTTGCATAGGTGCCATCGGCAACTGCCTGGTAAAATCCGCCATGTTCTGGCTGGGCAACCCAATTGGTGCCAAATTTCACTTTCACCTGCGCTTGTGCCGACAGCGTCATCGCTATGGCTCCGGCAAGCGCCATTCCCAAAGTTTTCAGTTTCATTTTGCTTTCTCCCTTTTGTAGTAGTTTAGAGGACGTAAGGGTTGAATTTTCTGACCTGCCATCTCGTCAATCTTCCCTTACCACTCTTGCAGTTCCCGATTATTGGTTCGGTATTATCAAACCGCTGTTACGCGATTTGCATCCCTTGTTGCGCTTCCCTCATTTTTCACCATAACCTGTGAATTCGATCAATCAAGAAAGCCTGCAAATTATGTTGAAGCACCATACCCCGGATACAATCCGCAAACCTTTTGCAAATTATTCTCACGGGATCGAAATTCCGGCCAATGCGCGATTGGTGTTCACATCCGGTCAATTGGCCATATCCGTGGATGATGTCATCCCGCAAGGAACGTTGGCCCAGGCCAATCTTTGTTTTGACAATATTGAAAAAATTCTGCGCGCTAGCAATATGCAAATGTCTGATATTGTTCGCATTAATGCCTATGTGACCGCGCGCGAACACATGGCACCCTATATGGCGGCCCGCGATGCGCGCTTTTTCTCGCCGCCACCTGCTTCGACCCTGATGATTGTCGGTGGCTTTACCCGGGAGGAATTTACCGTCGAAATCGAAGCCATCGCCGCAAAGGTTGACTAGGGGTACACAACAATTTCCAGCAAAACTTGCGGTACTCATATTCTTGCCATCCTGCGTTCGACTTTTTGCAGGAATTTTTCGCGGTCTTTTTGACAAACCACATTCATTTCGTGCAATTGCAACCAGGTTGATTTGCAGCGCCGGTTAAACAGGATGCGCAATCCCCGTAGAAAAAGACGTTTACCCGGATTGCCAATCAATGCCAGCCACCATGCCGGTGAGCCGGAAGTGGTAACCACCACCAATCGCTTGATATGGGATATTTTTGAAGTGGTTTTTGACCCCTTTTTGGTGGCGACCTCAAATGTGACCCCCGGCAACCAGACCCTTTCAAGCCAACCTTTGAGCATCGCAGGCGGGCCATAATACCAGGTCGGAAAAACAAACACCAAACCTTCAGCCCAATTGAGATTGTCGACATGATCGCGCACCCGATCCAGCAGCAGTTCGGTATTATCGAGATAGGCTTCACGCTCTTCGCGCGTTAAAATCGGTTGAAAGTTTTCGGCATAAAGGTCGACCACGCGCAAGGTGTGACCCGCTTTGCTCAGTGCCGATTTAACAGTCTCAAATATCGCCGCGTTAAAGCTGGTTGGAACTGGATGCGCATAGACGACAAGCAAATTCATACGAAGACCTTAGGCTACTTAAAACCATCAATCCCCGCAGCTCCTGTGTTTTTCGCAGGCGCGTGGTAATTGCACCCGGACCGACAATCGGTTTTCTGGAACTGCAATCAGCCCAAAATAAACGACAAGGTGGGTGCGCTGTCAAGGCAGGTAATTCAAATTTAAGACGAAGCGAAGCAATTGCGCACGGTTATTGACCGGGATGGAGATCATTCTGGCGGTACTGGTCTGGTTAAAATAAAGATGCAAACACCCGCCAGTACCACCAATTGAGCACCAATTGCCCAAAGCGGAGCACCGAACAGCCAGGTCAGCGGTGGTGTGGCGACAATGACAATCACTGCCCAGAATTTCGCACTGGCGGATATCGCACCATATTTGCGCCAGTCATGGATCGGCGGTCCGAGAGTGGGATGCTCCAACAGCCAATTGTTCAGCCGGTCAGACCCGCGGGCAAAACAAAAAGCTGCCAGCAGCAATAACGGGGTGGTTGGCAATAAGGGCAGCACAATTCCGATGATGCCGATAATCAGGCTGGCTATGCCGCCTGCAATCCATAATCCGCGAATGAGTTGGTGTGACAGTTTCAATGGAAGCTTTCGCGTTTGCAGCAGGGATTTGCCATATGTGGTGTTTTCTTGACATCAATCAATTGGCCTGGACACTCTTCTTTATATATAGCGAAGAACGGACCAACCGGGATTAGCGACCCATACATCTAAAAAGCCTCAGCCACATATAGACTGACCTGCCATGAACAACGACCCAAAAAAGACCCGTTCAGCCTTAACCGGCCCGTTCGATGCGCCTGTATGGTCGTTGGGGTTTCGCCCTTTCTATTGGCTTGGTGCAACCTACAGCGCCATTCTGCTTCCCCTGTGGATTTTACATCTTGGCGGAACAATTTCGATCAACGGTCCCATGCAGGGCGCGGTCTGGCATGCCCACGAAATTATCTTTGGTTTTGCCACAGCGATATTGACCGGCTTTCTGTTTACTGCCGTACGCAACTGGACCGGCCTGCCAACACCAACAGGCTGGAAACTGGCAGGCCTTGCCGCCATATGGCTGCTGGCCCGCATATTGATATTTACCGGGCCGTCTGTTCTGGCAAGTCTTATTGATCTGGCATTCCTGCCACTTATGGCCCTCGGCATTGGCGTTCCCATCTGGAAAAGTGGTAACAGGCGTAATTTCATAATTGTGGCGCTGGTACTGGTGTTGTTTTTGTTCAACCTCAATTTCCATACGCAAGCCTGGGAGTTGGTCGATTTTGGACCCGACACCACCCTTGTTGCCGGTTTGAACGTATTTGGTCTTTTGATCACCATCGTTGGCGGGCGGGTCATGCCGATGTTCATCAACAATGCGGTTCAAGGTGCCGACGCCGGGCGAATTAAGTTCGTTGAGACAGGCACCGTTACCGGAATGGCAATTGTGCTGATTGCAGAAATTATCCGCGCATCCTTTCCCTCGTCGATTGAAACAACGGTTTTTGAAAACCTCTATGCCGGTTTTTTGATATTACTTACAATCCTGCAGTTCACTCGCCTTGTTATGTGGAAACCGCATAAAACCTTGCACAATCCAATGTTGTGGATATTACCGCTTTCCTATTTCTGGCTGACGACCAGTCTGGCATTTAAGGCAATCTCTCTTGTCTGGCCGCAAGTGGACCCCATCATCGCCACCCACTTGCTTGGCATTGGTGCAATCGGCGGTATGATGCTTGGCATGATGACCCGAAGTGCCCTTGGCCACGCCGGTTATGCAATCAAGGCCGGACCGGTTGAGACAGCCTGCTTCTTGTTCATTCAATTGGCAGTAGTTATGCGCATTGCCAGTATGTTCGTTCCTCCGGAAATATATATGCCGACACTACTGGTGGCTTCACTTGCATGGTCATTGGCATTTGGACTGTTTTCAATTCGCTACTGGAAGATAGTCACTAGGGTCAGGGCCCATTAATGTCATTATGATTGAATTTTTTGCAGCCCTCACGGTTTTCCTGCTGGCACATATTTTGCCGGAGCCAACCGGACTGAGACAAGGGGTGATAAACCGCCATGGCCGCAAGACTTATATTGTTGGCTATTCGCTGGTTTCGAGCATTGCACTTGTCTGGCTGATAGTATCAGCCCTCAAGGCACCGTATATTCCTTTGTGGTCGCCACGCCCTGTTACATTCTTGGTACCGATAATATTGATGGTATTTGCCTCAATCCTGTTTACCAGCACAATCCTGAGACCAAACCCATTGTCCCTGGCATTTGTAACAAAACCGATTCTACCCGGCGACGGCATTACCCGGCTGGTGCGCCATCCATTGTTATGGGCACTCTTTTTATGGGCCATCGGCCATGTGGTTGCCAATGGTGATCTGGTCGCTGTGATAATGTTTGGTGGACTGGCACTGTTCAGCCTGGCCGGCATGAAGCTGATGCAAGTGCGCGCAGCCAAGGTTTTGTCTCATGAGGAATACACAGCCGCAATCGCCAAATCCAGCGGACCGTTTCTCAAGCGTTTTAATCAGGCAATTAATGTGACAATGGTCGTCGAGGTTCTCGCCGGGCTTATTCTCTATATAACGATGCTATATTTGCATGAGCCGGTAATCGGCGTTGATCCAACTGTTTTCCTGTCGCCCTGATCAAATTCGGCCGAAATCGACAGAGATTCTGTTTTAACACCCCGAGGGCTGTAAAAAACCACCAATTATTTTTCATAAACTGGCGGAAATCCGCGGATTCGGCAAGATTCTATAAAAGCTCATATTAAAAACATCAACAAAATTAACTGTTTATCATTTTTATCATATATTTGTATATTAGAATGTTGACATATACAAAAAGTTAAGATTATATGGCCTCAGCATTAGCACAGGGATCAACACACAAACCCTAAGATGCAAAGAGTTTGATGGGACTTTGAACTAAATCTAGGAAGGATAATTGAGATGAGAAATTTGATTAAATCAGCAGTTACCGCAAGTGTAATCGGTCTGAGCATTGCCACTTTGGCAACTGGTTCAGCCAGCGCATTTTGGAACGGTTACAACAATGGCTACAACAACAACGGTTGGGGCAACGGAAACGGTTCTGCAAACGGTTCGTTTGGCATGAACTTCTCTGCCCGCGGCAATGGCGCTGGTAACGGTTGGGGCAACAATGGCTACAACAACGGTTATGGCAACAATTACAACGGCAATGGCAATGGCGCTTTCGATGGCAACTTTGGCTTCAACTTTTCCGGTAACGGCAATGCCGCCGGCAACGGTTACAATGGTTATAACAACGGCTATGCTCCTTACGGGTACCGTCCAGTAGCTCCTGTGGCACCACTTGCCAAGGTTGCTCCGGCTCCTGCCGCTCCTGTTACTGCACCAACAGCCAAGGCTGACGGACAGACCAAAGCTCCTGCAGTTGCAGCAGCACCGGTTGCTCCGGTTGCTCCAGTAGCACCAGGTTATGCCCCTTACGGTTATAACAACGGTTACGCCAACAACTACAATGGCAACGGCAGTGGTCGCGCCAACGGTTCTTTCACCATGGGTTTCTCCGGTAACGGCAACATGGCTGGAAACGGCAATGGTTGGAACAACAATGGCTACAACAACGGTTATGGCAACAACTACAATGGTAACGGCAATGGCCGCGCCAACGGTTCTTTCACCATGGGTTTCTCCGGTAATGGCAACATGGCTGGAAACGGCAATGGCTGGAACAACAATGGTTGGAACAACGGTTATGCACCTTACGGTTACCGCCAGGCACCTGTTGCTCCTGTAGCACCAGCTGCACCGGCTACCAAAACTTCTGAAGCAGCACCTGCTGCTGACAAAACCGCAACAACCGCTCCACAGGTTGCTGCAATTGCACCGGCACAGCCACTTTATGCACCATACGGAACCGGCTCAAACAACTCGTTTGATGGAAACGGAAAAGCCAACGGTTCATTCAACATGAGCTTCTCCGGCACCGGAAATGGCGCAGGAAACGGTTGGGGCAACAGCTACAACCAGCCTTATTATGCACCAGCTCCTTACGGCTACCGTGCTCCGGTACAGGCTCCTGCAGCTGAACCAAAAAGCTAATATCCAATGGCATAACGCCAGGGCAATAGCCACAAATTGGAAACCGCCCGCTCAGCAATGAGTGGGCGGTTTTGATTCGACCACGCAATTGTGTATTTTCTGCACGGCGATTAATATCCCGATTTCAAAAAATCCGGCCCGCAATATTGAATTCCCCCTACCCGAAGGATAACTAATGGATGAACTGAATGGAAAAGCCGCTGTTGTTACCGGTGCAAGCCGTGGTATCGGCGCTGCAACCGCACGAGAACTCGCCAACTGTGGTGTATCCGTTATACTGGCTGCTCGCAGTCTTGCCGAGATAGAAAACATCGCCGCTGATATTCAGGCTGCCGGCGGCAAGGCACGTGCCATTCAGTGCGATGTCGCAATCTATGGCGACGTCAAAGGTGCCGTCGATCTTTGCGTCAGCTCCTTCGGGCGGATTGATATTCTGGTCAACAACGCTGGAATTATCGAGCCGATTGCCCGGATTGCCGATTCAGACCCTGATGCGTGGGATCAGGTGGTCGATATCAATGTCAAAGGTGTTTACCACGGGCTTCGCGCTGCCCTGCCAGCAATGGAAGCGCAAGGATCCGGCGTCATTATCAATTTAAGTTCAGGAGCGGCCAGCGGTGCGCTCGAAGGCTGGAGCCATTATTGCGCAACCAAAGCGGCCGTCTTGTCGCTTACCCGCTGCGCAGACAAGGAATGTCGGGAAAAGGGAATTCGGGTAACAGGACTAAGCCCGGGAACCGTTGCTACCGATATGCAAGTGGCCATTCGCCAGTCCGGTGTCAACCCGGTCAGCCAGCTTGATCCATCAGTCCACATCTCGGCAGAATGGTCGGCGCGGGCCATTGCCTGGCTGTGCACCAGCGCTGCAGCTGAATATTCCGGAACAGATTTTTCGCTAAAAAATGACGAGGGCCGCCGACTTGTCGGTTTGATCGACTGATCAGGCCACGGAATGTATTATCCGGCTTTTGCCAACGCCTGCTTAAGATTTTCTGCCTTGGCAGGATCGAGATCATTCAACAGTTCAATAATGCTTTCGGCCCTGTCAGGATGCTTCGATTTGATAAACAGCAATCCGGCCTGGTAAAATTGTGATGCGGCTGCGGATTTGTTGCCGGACTTGACATAGATATTGCCAAGTTCGCCTCTGATGTCGGCCTTTTCTGGATATTTTTGCACAAGGTTCAGATAGGATTTTTCTGCCCCCTCATCGCCTGCCCAATAGGCGCGCCGCGCATCACGCCATTCGGTTTCAAACTGGTCATTGTTGTTGGCTACAGCGTTTTTGTTTTCAGTGGTCGCGGCTGCGGGAGCCGATACAGCTTTTCGCTTCGATGGTTCAGTTGCGAGAACCGGAGCAGATTCAGCGGCAACTGCCGGTTCTGCTTCTGGCTGGGCTGAATTTGCCTTTGCAGCCTGCGATGAATCGATTGAAGCCGGCTTGGCAACTGCATTCTTCTCAATAACTTCTGCCACGGTATTGTTGGCCACAGGGACAGGAGTTTTTGTCTCTTCTGCTACCACTTTGACGCTTTCCCGTACCGGTGATGGAGCCGGAACTGGCTGCTCAATCGATTTTTTAATAACCGCAACTTTCCTGGCTGCCGGTTGTTTTACCACCGCTGGCAGAGCATTACCCGACTCAACCCTTGCAGGCGGTGTCGATGCTGGCGGAGCCTGCGTGGGCTGTGTCGGCTCAACGACGGCCGCAGGTTTTGCCGTATTTTCTCTCGCCGCACCCAATGCTACCGGTTGGCTTGACCCGTAACGACCCAAAACTTCATAGGCGCAAACCCGGCCACCAACCTGGGACTGAATATCTTCCCAATGGAAGTATCCGCCGACGGCGACAACAGACAATGCCGCAAAAATTATATGGCTAAAAAACGATCTCATGATACCTCTTTTCCGGCGCGGGCGCTTCTCTTTGGAATTGTTTATTGGTTGATTTGTGCTTGTTGTTTCCACATCAGATTCAGCCGCATTTTTATCTGCAGCGCCATTTTTGGTCTCTGACGGGTTATTGATATTTTTGCTCATTGCAACAACTTGAATTATTGTCGGTTAGAAATTGCACCTTCAATCCAAACGGGTTGATACCGCGTGACTGATTAATTCAAACCTTGCCTCTCACAGTGCGCAAACAACGCAACTGCCACATATCCGGGGGTCTGGCGCGCAGGAAATTCACCCGCACGCCAAATCCGGAGTATTAAGTTCAGCAGCCCGAATTTTGATCAATTTGATCAGATACCGGCCTGCCAGTCAGGCACAACTAGTTGGTTTTTGGTGCCGGAGGTGCTGGTGGTACAGGTGCTTGGCGTGGTGCCGCATTGTAACCATAGGGAACACCTGGCTGCATTGGCATTGCGCCATAGCCATATGGATTTGGTGGTACCTGCCCAGGCGCCATGCCTGGTGCCATACCAGGAGGCATGCCTTGCGGGGCTCCACCATAACCATAAGGTGCACGGTTGTAACCGTTCCAGCCATTGTTGTTGTAACCGTAGCCGCGGCCATTGCCATAGGCATTGCCGTTACCTTTACCCGAAAAGCTCATGGAAAAATCTCCATTGCCCCAGCCGTTACCCCAGCCGTTTCCATTACCCCAACCATTGTTGTTCCAAGGCATGTTCCAGCCGTTATTGCCCCAACCGTTGTTGTTGTTCCAAGGCATATTCCAGCCATTGTTGTTGTAGCCGTTGTTCCACGG
>JALTNS010000486.1:0-2019 GCA_027000565.1 Rhizobiaceae bacterium
GGTTATCTGTATGCCGATCATGGTAAAAACCTTGAACAGGCCGAAGGAATGATTCGCAAAGCATTAACAGCAGAACCCGATAACCCCGCATACCTCGATAGCATGGGGTGGGTGCTTTACAAGCGCGCTAAATACAAAGAAGCAGTCCCGCATTTGGAAAAGGCGGTAAAATTACCCACCGGTGGTGACTCGACAATCTGGGAGCATTTGGGGGATGTCTATTCCAAATTAAAACAACAGGACAAAGCAAAAGCTGCCTGGAAAAAAGCCCTCGAAGAGGCTCAAAAAGAGACTCCTCCCGACTTGAAACGCATCAAGACAATTGAACAAAAGTTGAAGTAACTGGTCTCTATGATAAACAAAGAAGCCCGGGTTTCTAAAACGCTCACGTTATTAACTCCGTATTACCATCGATAGCAAGAGAACTTATGGCAGGTCATTCGCATTGGGCAAACATCGCAGCTAAAAAAGGAGTTGCCGATAAAAAACGGGGCAAACTGTTCGGCAAGCTGAGCCGAGCAATAATTGTGGCTGCACAAAATGGTGGTGGCGACCCCACCATGAATTTACCGCTACGTTATGCAATAGACAAAGCGCGTAAAGCGAGCATGCCCAAAGATAACATTGAACGTGCCATCAAAAAAGGGTGTGGCGAATCGGGGGCAGATCAGTTCGAAGAACTCGTCTATGAAGGTTACGGCCCCGGCGGAACGGCTCTGTTGTGCGATGTTCTCACTGAAAACAGAAACCGAACCGCAGGCGAAGTGCGTAAAATATTTGAAGTCAATGGTGGCAACCTCGGCAGTACTGGCTGTGTCGCCTGGATGTTTGAACGCAAAGGTTTGTTTGTCGTTCCTGCAGCCAACAGCAGCGAAGAACAACTCTTCGAGATTGCTCTCGAAGCAGGAGCCGATGATGTCTCGCAAACGGGCGACACCTATGAAGTCACTTCACCGGTCGATGCTTTCCAGGCTGTTGCCGATGCACTCGCCAACGCAAACATTCCTACCGATGTCGCGGAACTGTCGCGCATACCCGCCAATACGGTCGATCTTGACATCAAAGAATGCAGGAAAGTTCTCAAATTAATCGAAGATTTGGAAGACCAGGACGATGTACAAACTGTAACATCAAATTTCAATATCTCGGAAGAACTCATGCAACAAATGATGGATGAGGAGTGAGCAATTCCCCGGACGTTGCGAGATGAACCACAATTAATTTCATCTCAGATACTACGTTTCAGAGAATCGCATTCCAGATTTTTCAGCAGGTGCCAATTAGAGTCTTTCAATATAGCATACGCGCCGTTTGCGTGCGTAACTTACGAATGTCCAATAAACCTCTTTGGTTGTGGCAAACCAGCCACGCTGGGTGATGCAGTATGACCATTGAATTTCATTGTCCCGATTGTCATAAACTGCTGCGAACGACGGACGAAAAAGCAGGTCTCACCACCAGATGCCCCGCCTGCCAATGTTCGCTGATTGTACCAGACTCTATGGCTGCCACATTCCCGTCGATGTCTGGGCATCAGGCAGACAAACTCGCATCAGCGACAGCGACACGTCATCAACAGACAAGCCGACCAGCCAACGTCTCCTGCGCCGTATGTGGCGAGGAACTCTCAGCTTTCGATACCGTCTGCTCACGTTGCGGAGAAAAACAGGCAGGTCGTGTTGTCCCGGTCAGGCAATACGATCAAGACACAACATTAGCAATTGTCTCGCTGGTCACCGGGTCGTTGAGCGTGGTCTTATATTGTTGTATTAATTTGTTAACCTTTCCTCTGGCATTAACGGCAGTCATCACCGGCATTATTTCAATTCGACGAACACTCGAAGGGCGTGGAATGGCAATTGGTGGAATTTGTTGTGGTGCGGTTTCACTCTTGCTGACGTTTGCGTATATTGCATTCTTTGTCGCCATGATTGTCTCGGAAGGTATGTAATGTAGTGCAGACCGATTGTATTATTGTGGTATTGATAGCGTGAAATTGATTGTAGTCTGCACAGCAAA
>JALTNS010000486.1:2029-2348 GCA_027000565.1 Rhizobiaceae bacterium
ACATTGTCACTTAAAATATGAGCGTGCACCCGGTTACTTTTTGGGATCGACATATATTAATTACGCTGTCACTGCTGTCACTATTACCATCTTGTATGTCTCACTGCATTTTGGAGTAGGGGTTTCAAACAGGCAACTGACTCCCTGGCTGGGTGCCTACTGTGTCTTGTTTCCGTTAATATTTTTTAGATTCGCTCGCGCCTTCTGGTTGGCAATGGATAGCTTTTTCGATTCCACCGACTTAAATTTCGACAAGGACGATTGAAATGAAATTGCTGGAATATCACCGCCAGATTCTCGTGTTAGAGTCTTTCAATAT
>JALTNS010000487.1 GCA_027000565.1 Rhizobiaceae bacterium
ATATAATGGTTCCCCGGTCATTTCTTTTGGTGGATCAATGGCAAGCATCTTCAATAGGGTTGGGGCAATATCCGCCAATGTCCCTTTGTTCTTCATAACGACATCTTTGTGTGTGTCTGCAATCATAACACATGGCACGGGATTTGTCGTATGCTCGGTCATAACTTCTCCTGTTTTGCTGTGGATCATTTCTTCTGCATTTCCATGATCCGCGGTCAGCAATACTTGACCTTTTTTCTTACGTACTAACTCAATAAGCGTGTGTATCTCCCGATCCATCACCCGTACGGCTTTTTGTGCCGCTGCAAAGTCTCCGGTATGCCCGACCATATCGGCATTTGGAAAATTAATACAAATAAAATCATAATTCTTTTTCTTTATATACCCGCTTACTTTCTTTACCACTTCTTTGGTCATCATTTCCGGATGCTCCGCATACGAATAATGCCCGCTTGATCTTACCAGTTCACGATCTTCCCCATTGATTGGCTTTGGGAACCCCCCATTGATAAAGTACGTCACGTGCGCGTATTTCTCTGTTTCGGAAATAAATAGTTGCCTGCGTTCTTCTCCAATCGCTTTTGCCAAACAATTTGCAATATCAGCACTTGGATATGCAGTATAAACTCCCGGTAAATCCGGCCCAAATTCGCTCATAGCGACAAAAGAAATGTTCTTTGGGCTCTTATGCCGCTTGAAGGCACCCGGATTTCGTTTATTAAAATCATCTTGTACAAAGGCTTTGGTAATTTGTCTTGCGCGATCACTTCGTGCATTAAAAAAGAACACTGCGTCGTTATCTTGTATGGTTGCAACGGGTTTATTATTTTCCACAATAATGGTTGGACAAATATACTCATCTGATTCACCACGGTTGTACGATTGGGAAATGGCTTGTTCTGCGCTGATCGCAACACAAGACCCCTTTCCATTCACAAGAGCATTGAATGCTTTTTCTGTTCTCCCCCATAGCTTATTTCTATCCATGGCATAAAATCGTCCCATAATGCTGGCAATTTTTTCCCCTTGTTTCATGTTCTTTTTGAGTGCATGCAAAAATGTAACAGCAGAGTGTGGTGGCGAATCTCTTCCATCGGTAAATAGATGCAAATAGACATTTTTGATTTTTTCTTTCCGAAATAATTCAAGAAGTGCATACAAATGTTCCGGATGCGCGTGTGCACTCTGATCATTTGTAAGAAGCCCCATGACATGAACATGACTCTTGTATTTTTTTACATGTCGAATCGCTTGCTTAAATGCCTCGTTCTTATAAAAGGTTCCATCCGCAATAGCATCTGAAATCGTAACTAAGTCTTGCTTCACGGGGCGACCTGCTCCAATGGCAAAGTGCCCGGCTTCAGAGTTTCCTTCTTGATTGTTAAACAATCCCACGGCAGTCCCATGCGCTTTCAGTTGTGTTGATGGATACTTTTGCATGTACCCAAAAATATGTGGCGCTGTTTCCGGCGTGATGGCATTTCCTTTATTGGTAAACGGGGCAAGACCAAAACCATCAAGGATAAGCAGCAATGTTGGGGGAAACCGCTTTTTTAGGAGTTTTTTCATCATCATAGTAGTGGGAGTATAGCAAATTTTGGAGGGGGTGAAAAGGTAATTTTTTCTTTGATACTATTGACTTTTTTTGTTTTTTTACGTAGGTTTGAGAAAGTATCACTGGAGTTCGAACAGGAGGAGACGTGATGATCTACTACATTATGCTGACCTTTTTGGGGGGGATGGTTGGCTTCATCCTCCGTGGGTGGAGCGACGACCAGAGGAGGGATAGGGCGCAGAAGCGCGCCCACCAGAAGACCAGTTCGCTGGTCAAGAGATTCCATGCGACACCACTGCTGAAGTGGTATCGCCTCGAGGTCTACCGCCCCACGGATGGGGCGAGTATCTCGTGGATGGTCCGCCTCGGCGCTGAGTCCAACCACTTCATGTGGATCATGGACCTGTGCAACCGGGGCGAAATCATGCTCAGCACTATTCGTCCCTACGGGGCCCAGTCCCCGGAGGACTGGTTCCTCGTCCAGGCGCAGATCGCCTCCCTTGCCGAGGAGGCGAAACGGCGAGTGTCCATCCCCATCCCGCCGTGTGGGGATGCCGAACTTCGTCATCTGCTGCCCGAGGCCTTCCAGGCCAAGGCGGTACAGATGATGATGAAGACGGGCTTCCTCGCCGAAGGGAGCCCCGCGCACACTATGATGCTCAGGACCACGCACAACTTCGGAGAATGAGGAGGTGCTGGCATCCCCTGCCAGTCGTCGACGAGCTATGAAGCAAGGAGGCTTCATCCCGCCTGCCCGTCGACCAATCCCAAAAGCACACTTCC
>JALTNS010000488.1 GCA_027000565.1 Rhizobiaceae bacterium
CAACGCCCACAGCAACTACTGCAACGATACCTACCAGCAAAAACTTCCTCCCCCCCATAACACCCGGCGCTTCAAGGGTAAGCGGCGGGGATGAAGAAGGCGGAGACGGTGGAATGGCATCCTCATCTTGTCCCTTCTCTTTTACCCGCAAAGGTGATGGCTGGTCCGGGCTCCGTTTCAGTGTAAACGTTGCAGCACCTTTTTCGCTTGGCGCATCGCCAGCCTCAACTTCTTTTCCTCCTTCCTTGCCTGGCTCCGCGGGAGGCTTCTTCGCAGGAGTATGTTCTGTCTCTGCAAAAATATCTTCTGGCTGCCCTTGGGAAGGCTGCTCTTTTTTAGAAGTATCTCCGGAAGAAACCCCTTCACTCCCTTTCCCGAGGGCAGTTCCCTGCGCATCTTTGCCCGGAACTGGCCCATGGGATCCGGGCGAAAGGGGCTGTTTCGGAGAAGTGTCATCAAACATATAATCTTTCTTAGGACGCTAAAAGGTTATTTTTGTGTTAAAACACCCGCACGAGGCATTTGTTCCACTGCACGGATCTTCTCCCGATGCATCTGAAATACCGTTCCAGCTCCCTTGCGTATACTCAAAGGCTGCATATACTGAAGCGCTTCTCGCTCCATTATACTTATACAGGTACACCGATGAACCAGCAGGGCAGAAAAATTTCTGTTCAAGCTCGCTCCAGCAGCTTTGTATATCATACCCTAATGGGCATAAAACGCAACGGGACCCTGCACATTGGGAACCTACACCAACCTGAGCGCTATCGCTGCAACACAACGCACCACCAGCAGCGTCTACCGTGCATTGATTCAATACGTTCCCGTCTCCTGAAATAGTGCAATTTCCTGCCACAGGAGCTACTGATCCCCATTGGTTCAAAGGATCTACCGGCAATGAAGGAATTTTTTGCCTGAATGCGCCTGTTGAGCTCAACCATGAAGGCCACCGGGAAACAGAAATGTTCTTTACATACGTCCCCGACAAGAGTTGAGGATAATCTCCTTCCTTCCCCTTATACTCCCAAAGGTCCAAACGTATATCTCCCAGGTCACCCAACCGGCGCGTATCCCGCCGCAATAGCACCAAATTTTCAACATTACGCATATTAGTATTAAACTCAAGGTTCTGTACCAGCTGTTCAAAAATATTCTTCAACTCAGAACTCGCGTTTTGGCTGTACGAAAGGAGATACACGTTTGTAAAAATAGTTCCTCCAGCGGCGTCACCATTCGGATCGTTTGCCGCGTTCACATACACGGTCCTGCCGCTTTTCACTCCGCGATACCCGTCAACTGAAATTTCCTCCCCACTCCCTTGAGTTGCAGAAAATGCTTCAAACCACCGCCGTGCAGAAAGGTGGTCTTTGTTTGCAAAAATACGCAGTGCAATCCGTTCAAAAGAATTTGATCCCTTGATCTTCCAATATACCTCTTGCAACAAATCGCTCGCGCATCGGTTCCCTACAGAAGTACAGTCAGCGTCCGAAGAGCAGGTTGCCCCTGCATTTCCAGATTTAGCGTTACATGTTCCCTCAACGCACTGGTTTCCTGCAGGACATTCATTCTCAGAAGAGCATAATGACCCTGGATTAGTAGAATAGATGTTGCACACTTTTTGCATAGTCCGATCCGCTTCTTCTTCCAACTCCGGGAGTCCTCCATCTTGGCAGTACCACAACGAATAATTATATGTGGCATCTGTACGTGGCACGGCGCCGGGCCACGGGGTGTTGCATATCTGAGTCCGCGCCTCAATACTCGTTTCAACTGAATCCAACGCTCCCCCTGGATCAGAAGCAGACACAGTAAATGTTGCACGCCCGTTCCGAGAATCAGAAGTAACATAAACCGACTGCGCATCCACAGAACTCAATGTATATATATTATCAGGATCATCTTCACTCCACGTATACGTTGCCGTGACGGGTGTGGGTGGATCTGTAACCGTTGAATACGCTTGGGCGGTCCATTTATGCTGATTCCCAGACATCGTTGGTTCCGACGGATCAACGTCTCCTCCCTCATCATACCCGTCTGCAGCATCGCCCGGGCAATCGTCCCTCCCTGCACAGAAGAAAATATCTCTACTTCGCACTTCTCCTGGAGGCGTAACAGTTATCTCTACCACATCCAAAGCGCATACGTCGCCGACAGACACAACCTCAGACTGCGCAGGTGCCCGGATGCCATATATGCTTTTTGCTCCAAAATACGGATTTGTATATGCAGTCACTCCATACTCATAAGAAATATTTTCTTCTTTCGGCGGGAGCACAGATTCTGGTTCCATCATAAATACGGTGCACCCTTCCCCAAGCGCGCTCGTGCAC
>JALTNS010000489.1 GCA_027000565.1 Rhizobiaceae bacterium
ATCATGTACCTAACGCATTCGTGTCAAGAGGCCATAAGTTTACATAAAATAGCTGCTTTTCGGCATGGGGTAAAAAGCGTCTGTCGCAAAACCGATGATTTTTGCAACATATTCTAAGCCTTTGCTTCAGCTTAAAAAAACTGCAATACAATAGACATGCGAAGCGCAGACAATGCCGCAGGCTGGTTAAGCCACTACCGAAGAACACTCCGATGGGCGGAGAGAGCCGAACAGTTGCTCGAAGCACTGCCTGAAACAGATTTCCATGACGCTCTAGATTTCACACTAGCGTATTTTGTTTGGTGTCACTCATTGCGTGATTGGCTCATCAAAACGGGAGCATTGGATGAAAGCACCATCAATGCGGAACTGAAAAAACATCCAGAATGGAAGCGAGTTCGCGACCTAGGCAATCGCCAACGCCATCCTGTGCTCACACAAAACCCAACAGATGCAGATTGGGCAATGGCTAGAGAATACGACGTTTTTTCACCTGTCCTTGAAGGCAGAGAACGTCATCACCTGAATCTCTATTTCGACGGCGAAAAATTACCCGTTCTGCCACTGCTACGCAAATCGCGTTCCATGTGGCAGAGCATCCTTGAAGGGAAGGGGCTGATATAATCTAGGGGCATCAACCCCACTGTTTTTCACCAACCTTTTTGCGGCAAGGTTTTGCGACAGCTAAGATACTGAAATCAAAGGGCGCTAAAAAGTGTTGCAAAAACCTTCGGTTTTGCAACATGCGCATCAGTACAACTCAATCCTCGAATGTCTCATCGGCCATTTCGACGATCCGGTCGAATATCACCGGTGATGCGCCGATGACGCGGCCACCGTGGACGAGCATGTCGTCGGCGTTCTGCTCCTCGATCATGCCGCCGGCTTCCTTGATCAGCAATTGGCCGGCCAGACAATCCCAGGCGTTCATGTGATGTTCGGCAAAACCGTTGACCCGGCCTGCCGCCACATAGGCCAGCGATAAAGCGCCGGAGGCAATGCGCACAAATGCGCCGCGTTCTTTTGACAACAGTTTCATAAAGCGCAAAATATGTTCCATGCCGCTGCGCGGGGAATAGGAAATGGCGATGGAGCCATCATGCAGGCCTTCGGTTTCAGCCACTTTCATTGGACGGCCGTTAAGAAATGCGCCCTTGCCGCTGGCGGTTTCATAAAGCTCTTCGTGCACGGGATCATAAATCACCCCGACTTTGGTTTTTGCCTCATGTACGACGGCCAAAACCACGCACCAGGCCTGAATGCCGCGGACAAAATTGGCGGTGCCGTCGATCGGATCAATGACCCAGGTATAGCCGGACCGACTTTCGACATTGCCATGTTCCTCGCCGACGATACCGTCATCGGGGAAGTTTTTGAAAATGGCATCGCGGATCAGGGTTTCGACATTTCTGTCGGCTTGCGAGACCAGATCCTGATGGCCTTTCTTTTCCACTGTCAGCGTGTCGATTGAATTGAAATATTCAAGCGCAACCTTGCCCGCCTCAACGCTGAGGGTTTTGGCAAATTCAAGTCTGGTATCGATTTGGGTGGTCATGTTGTTCTCTCTCACGGCTGTCCCCAATTAATCAAGTCGTTGGCACGATAAAATCGGGCACGATACCGCTTGCCTCAATATAGCCGCTGCTGTCTTCACCGCGAAATAGCCCGTGATCCTCCACCAGAATGGTTCTGAATCCTGCGGCCGCACCGCCGAGAATATCGGTGTGCAATGTATCGCCGACCATGGCGATGCGTGCCGGATCGGTATTATTGCCGTCGGCTGCAAGTTTGGTTTTGACCGCATCAAACGCATTGACAAACGGTTTGCCGTAAAACCCCGGTACAACTTTCGTCTGGCTGGCGATCTCGTGGGCATAATATCCCGGCTCTATCGAAAATTTATCCTCACGCGGGGCGACCACGTCCGGGTTGCCAACCAAAAGCGGGCGCGGGTTGTTGATCAGTGAAGTGAGCATTTTGTCGTGCAGGTCCATCGACCAGCCGATGCTCGACAACAGGATGAACCCGTCAACATTGTCATATTCGTTTTGCTCTTCACCAAGCAAATGAAAGTTCGGGCCAAAATCCGCAAGATTGGCCTCGGGAATTGCCGCCACCCCCCACTGGAAATCGCCCCTGTGGCTGGTCAGCTCATCAGCCAGCACCATGCGGCTTGAGATAATATCCTCAAGCGGAAAATCAAAACCGAAACTTTTATATTTGGCCTGTGCCTTGTCACGGTTGAAGGTTGCACCATTGCTCAGGACTATGAGTTTTTTGCCCATTCGTTGCAGGGTCGCGATGCTTTCCACGGCGCCCGGCACCGGCCCTTCGCCAACATTGAGCACACCAAAGGCATCCAGCACAAAAACATCAATTTCATCGGCGAGGGCGACCAGGTTCCCAGCCCTTGCCGGGGTGGCTGGAAAACTTGTCGCAGGCAGGCGGTCGCGGCAGTTTTCGTAATAGGAAAATGCCCAGTCGCAATCGATTATAGTCGGTAAATCTTCTCTGTTCATTATCTCAATCGGGGTCTTAATCGGGTTGCTGTATTGGGTGGGTGTCAAATGACCTGATGCCGGCCGCTCTCAAGGTCAAGCCGGATAATCTGGCAATTGTCGAGATGTATGCCGGTCACCGCGTGAATGAAATTGCCATGGCTGACAACGGCGGTGGAACGGATGTTGTTTTGTTTGACATGGCCAACAAATTCATCGGCCCGGCGCTGCAGGACCTCATGGGGTTCCACTGAAATGCCGCGGTGATCCTTCTCGCCATCGTGCCACCAGCAATCCGGCAAATGATTAAAATCGAGATGTGGGAAACCTGCCGCAAGAATTGATGGCTCGCTGCCGACATCGCAGCTGTTGGTCAATTGCTCGCGAACGATCGGATTAACGCTCATCGGATGGTTTTCCCCAAAAATCAGCGATGCGGTTTGCAATGTGCGGGTCATCGGCGAGACGATTACCGATGACACATTGAGGGTTGCCACTTTTGCACTCGCTTCAGCCGCCTGCTGGCGGCCAAGGGCGGAAAGGGGTGCGTCAAATATCATCGGGTCCGGGGCATTCGGGTCAAACACCGCATTGAATTCCGACTGGGCATGCCGGATTAGATATAAAGTCATTTATGGAATCTTTCTGGCGAACAGGAACTTTGAATTAACGATTGTTTTTGCTCCTGTCCATCATCTTTGACATGAGGTTGTGACATAGAATGAATTAGTATGGACACGCGACAAGAGTTCTGTAGTATGGTTTCGTATGCTTTCGAATTTTTTCGTATCGCGTAACGAACTCAAGGGAGAATATGATGTTCATCAAAAAATCAACAATGCTTGGTGCAGCGGCGGCTGTGCTATTTTCCGGCATGTCGACGAGTGCTTTTGCTCAGGTCGAAATCCAGTGGTGGCACGCAATGGGTGGCACCAATGGCGAGCGGGTCAACAAAATTGCCAGTGATTTTAATGCCACTCAAAGCGACTATAAAGTGGTGCCTGTCTATAAAGGCAACTACACCGAAACCATGACCGCCGCGGTTGCAGCGTTCCGGGCCAAAAAACAGCCACACATTGTGCAGGTTTTTGAAGTTGGCACAGCAACAATGATGGCTGCCAAGGGCGCTGTATATCCCATTGAAGATGTGATGAAGGATGCCGGCGAACCATTTGACAAGTCAATCTATGTGCCGGGTGTGATTTCCTACTATCAAACCCCGGATGGCAAACTGCTTTCGATGCCGTTCAACTCGTCCACCCCGGTTCTTTGGTACAACAAGGATGCGTTCAAAAAAGCCGGCATTGAAAAAGTGCCTACCACATGGGACGAAATGGATGCTGCGGCTGACAAACTGGTCGCTTCCGGTATGAAATGTGGTTATTCATTCGGTTGGCAGTCCTGGGTCATGATTGAAAATTATTCCGCGTGGAATAATCAGGCGATCGGTACCAAGGAAAATGGCTTTGCCGGTACCGACACCGAATTGACGTTCAATACGCCTGCTTTGAAAAATCGCCTTCAGAAAATTGCTGACGGTCAAAAATCCGGCCGTTTTGTCTATGGTGGCCGTCGCGGTGATTCACTGCCAAGTTTCACCAATGGTGATTGTGGCATGTGGATGAATTCATCTGCATATTATGGTTCGATCAAGACACAGGCCAAATTTGATTACGGCCAGGCTATGCTGCCCTATGACACGGAAATTGCATCAAAACCACAAAACTCGATCATTGGTGGTGCAACCCTGTGGGTGCTCAAAGGCAAACCGCAGAGTGATTACAAAGGCGTTGCCAAGTTCATGACCTACCTTTCATCAGCGCCGGTTCAGGCCTGGTGGCATCAGGAAACCGGCTATGTCGGCATCACGATGGCCGCGACCAAATTGTCTGAAGAACAGGGTTTCTACAAGGCAAACCCGGGTACAGATACAGCTGCCAAACAGCTTAGCCTGAACCCGCCAACGCCAAACTCCAAGGGTTTGCGTTTCGGTAACTTCGTGCAGATCAGAGATGTTATCAACGAAGAAATGGAAGCAATCTGGGCAGGCAAGAAGACCGCATCTGAAGGTCTCGATGCGGCTGTGGAACGCGGTAACAAACTGCTTCGCAAGTTTGAAAAAGTGAACTAGTACTACTTTCTCAATCATTCACTGATCCCCGCCTTCGGGCGGGGGTTATGAGGCTGCAATTCCATGCTTAAACGCGTACATTTCAACACTTCATGGTTACCCTTTGCGCTTGTCGCACCGCAGATATTCATCACGGTGGTCTTTTTTTTGTGGCCGGCCGGGCAAGCTATCTTTCAGTCATTTCTGTTGGAAGATGCTTTTGGTTTGTCCACCGAATTTGTCTGGTTCGATAATTTCAAGGAACTGTGGGCAGATGATGCTTACACGGATTCGTTTTCCCGCACGGCTTTCTTTTCGCTGATGGTGGCGTTTTTGTCGCTTTCCATTGCCCTTGTTCTGGCGGGCATGGCTGACCGAATTGTCAAATTTGCCACGACCTATCGCACTTTACTGATTTGGCCCTATGCTGTTGCTCCGGTTCTTGCCGGTGCATTGTTTGTGTTCATGTTTGATCCGACATTGGGGCTTGTTGCCTATGCGCTCGATATCTTTGGTTATGACTGGAACCACAAGCTGAATGGTGGCGAGGCGATGGCGCTGGTCATTATGGCTGCGACCTGGAAGCAGATCAGCTATAACTTTCTGTTCTTTCTGGCTGCGATGCAGTCGATTCCGAAATCATTGCTGGAAGCCGCAGCCATTGACGGCGCCGGCCCGGCACGCCGGTTTTGGACAATAATTTTCCCGCTAATCACGCCAACCACATTTTTTCTGCTGGTGGTCAACATCGTCTATGCGTTTTTTGATACGTTCGGCATTATCAGCGCCGTTACCGATGGCGGCCCGGCAGGGGCGACCAATATATTGGTCTACAAGGTTTATAGCGACGGCTTTATCGGCCTGGATCTGGGTGGTTCGGCGGCTCAATCGGTTGTATTGATGGCAATTGTTATCGTTATAACCATTATCCAGTTCCGTTATATCGAGAAGAAGGTCGACTACTGATGATCGAGAACAGACCCATAGTCACCTTCATTTCTCATGCGGTGATCATTTTGGGCATCATAGTGATCGCCTTTCCGGTCTGGATTACCTTTGTTGCGGCTTCCCATGATGCGTTGCGCATGACCCAGTCGCCGCTGCCATTGTGGCCTGGCGGACATTTTTTCGAAAATCTCAAGGAAGCGTTGTTTGTTGGCCTTGATGTTGGCGGTGCGAGCCAGCCGGTTGCTTTTATGCTGCTCAATTCATTTATTATGGCGATGGTTATTGCGCTTGGCAAAATCGCCATTTCGCTGCTGTCGGCCTTTGCCATTGTCTATTTCCGCTTTCCGTTTCGCATGGGCTTTTTCTGGATGATTTTTATCACCCTGATGCTGCCGGTCGAGGTGCGCATTTTGCCGACATTCAAGGTGGTGGCGGATCTTGGGCTGCTTGATTCCTATGCAGGTTTGACCCTGCCGCTGATCGCCAGTGCGACCGCTACCTTCATGTTCCGGCAGGTGTTTTTAACCATTCCTGATGAGTTGCTGGAGGCGGCGCGCATAGATGGGGCAGGCCCGATGCGGTTTTTCTTTGATATTTTATTGCCGATGTCGCGCACCAATATCGCAGCTCTGTTTGTCATTTTGTTTATCTTTGGCTGGAACCAGTATCTGTGGCCGTTGTTGATAACCACAGATCAGTCGCTCACTACGGTTGTTATGGGTATCAAGCAAATGCTTGAGGCCGGTGAGCAGCTGTTGCAATGGAATAAGATAATGATGACCACGCTGATTGCGATGGTTCCGCCGATTATTGTTGTGATTAGCATGCAAAAAATGTTCGTCAAAGGCCTGACGGAAACAGATAAATAACAGGGAATAACCAATGGCTGGCGTAAACATCCGAAACATAAAAAAATCCTATGGCGCAATAGAAGTGCTGCACGGCATCAGCGTGGATATCGAGGACGGTGAGTTTATCGTCATTGTCGGTGCGTCCGGTTGTGGAAAATCCACCCTGTTGCGCATGGTCGCCGGGCTTGAGGCAATAACCGAAGGTGAAATCGAAATTGGAGGTCGGGTCGTCAACGAGGTCGAACCCAAGGACCGCGACATTGCGATGGTGTTTCAAAACTATGCGCTTTATCCGCATATGAGCGTATATCAAAATATGGCCTATGGGTTAAAACTGATGAATTTGCCCAAGGACGAAATTCAGGCACGGGTGGACAAAGCTGCCGATATGCTGCAGATCGGCGAATATTTGAAGCGCCGACCGCGCGAACTTTCCGGTGGTCAACGTCAACGGGTGGCGATGGGCCGGGCGATTGTGCGTGAACCGTCAGTTTTTCTGTTTGACGAACCGTTGTCCAATCTGGATGCCAAATTACGGGTGACCATGCGGCTTGAAATCCGCGCCCTGCAACGCCGTCTTGATGTAACGTCGCTTTATGTCACCCATGATCAGGTTGAGGCGATGACTTTGGCCGACCGGTTGATTGTATTGAATGACGGTTATGCGGAACAAATCGATACGCCGCTCAATATTTATGAAAACCCGGCATCGGAATTTGTTGCAGGTTTCATTGGTTCGCCGCCGATGAACTTTTTTACCGGCGATTTATCAACCGACGGAAAATCAATCGAAATCGATTCCGGTGCAAAAATTGCTGTGAAGGACTACCCGGTGGGCGATAATGTCGGCAAACCGATCCGCATTGGTGTGCGGGCAGAAAAGCTGGAACCCTGCTCACGCAATGAAGCGGAGATCATTTTGAAAATTGCTGCGGTTGAGACCCTCGGCTCCGAGACCCTTGCCCATGGATTTACCGATGACGGGATGGCGATCACCGATATGGAAAATTCCATCGTGGTAAAAATGCCCGGTGATGCCAGACCCACTGTCGGCGAAGAACTGCCGGTCAGGGTGATGGCGGGTGGTCTGCACCTGTTTGATGTGGGAACCGGAAAACGTGTCGGCGGGTAAAAAGACTATCGCTCTTCCAGCGCCAGCCTGACGCCGAGCGCAATAAAAATCGCCCCCAGACTGCGATCAAGCCACATGCCAAAACGCTTGTTATTTCGCAACGCGGTTGTCAGTCTGTCGCCAAGGATAACCAGTGGTGGTTCGATAGCGGCCGCAACCACGATAATCAAACTGCCGTGTAAAAACAGTTGCGCCCATACAGGCCCGGCTCCGACAACAACAAACTGGGGTAAAAATGCCAGAAAAAACACAGCCACTTTCGGGTTCATAAGCGCGACAATTACACCTTGGCGAAATATTGGAAAAAAATCCGGGCTGGCCGTCACATCTTCGGAAGTAAATGATCCGCCACTGGATCGCAGGGCCGCAATACCGAGCCAGATAAGATATGCTGCTCCGACCCATTTCACGAAGGAAAACGCAATTGCAGAAGTTGCAATGACCGCGGAAAGACCTGCCGCGGCCAGAACCACATGGCCAAATGCACCGGTCCAAATACCTGCCATTGCGGCAAATCCGGATTTCCTGCCACCACGCACGGTTTGCCCAAGTATGAACGCAATATCGGGGCCGGGTGACAGGTTTAAAAGTACCGCTGCAACGAAAAATGTTGTCCAGTGGAGAAACGAATAATCGAACATGGCTGATCCTCAGCAGATAAAGGGCTATTTTATCTATCGAGGAAAAAATACCAAGATAAAAGTATGATAGTTTGGCTTTGTCTATATCTCGTTCATATGATGTGGAAACTGCGCGTCATCAGGCAAAAAAGCGCAGTAAAATTAAAAACATCCACATTCATTATCCTGCTCGTTGGGCCAGCGATGATGAAGCCTTGATACCGTTAATAAAGAGGTGCATGACTTGATGCCGGTGCTGGTAATTCACCTGACAATGTGATGGAAGCTGTCTGTGCCGAATTGCTGCTTGATCAAACACGCGGATGGAATGCCATATGAATAAACCCGATGATCCGGTAAACGGTTTTTGCGATTATCAGCCAGTGGATGTGGCCCATGCGGACACTGGTCCGCTGGCGGGGCTGACGCTCGGTGTAAAAGATATTTACGCGGTTAAAGGTTATCCCAATGGCTGGGGCAGCCCGACAAAACTTGCCGAAACCGGACCGGATGAATTTAACGCGCCGGTCATTCAACAGCTTTTGGATGCGGGGGCCATTGTTACTGGCAAAACCCATTGCGATGAATTGTGCTATTCGCTCAACGGTATCAACGCCCATTATGGCGCGCCGATTAACCCCGCTGCACCGGACCGTATCACCGGCGGTTCGTCCTGCGGGTCTGCTGCACTTGTGGCAGCGGGTGCGGTGGATATTGCAACGGGTTCAGATACCGGTGGGTCGGTTCGCGCACCCGCTTCCTATTGCGGTTTGATTGGCTTGCGTACCACCCACGGCCGCATATCGCTGGCGGGCACCATGGCGCTTGCCCGGTCGTTTGATGTGTTTGGCTGGTTTACCCAGAATATCGAAAACTACCAAAAAGTCGGCGACGTGCTGCTGGATGAAGATGCGGATGACACACCCTTGTCGCGACCAGTTACCATTGCCGCGCTGGACAATTGCCTGCTGGGCAATGGGGAACGTGAAGCCTATCAAGGCGCATTTGCCAAAGTTCAGAATGTATTGGGCGCGCCGAGCTCAATTGAAGGTTTTATCAAACCTGTGAATGAGTGGTACTGGACCATGCGCTATTTACAGGCCTATGAGGCCTGTAAAT